>NZ_JXAC01000327.1 GCF_000814685.1 Sphingobacterium sp. T2 | reverse complement strand
TTACACAAAAAAACAATAATTCTCTGTTTTGTCCATAAATATTTGTTTGTAAGGGGCTTCACTTTATGGTTGTGCGATTTTGTCCATTGCGTATTTTGTATAACTTTCTTAAAGTTACTTTGGCAGATAATACAAAATACGCAGTATAGAAGTTGTTGATTTTTCTGGTTTTGATTTTCGGGACGGCAGGCGCAAGGATGCCGCAGTCATTTGGATGGATTTCAAATACGACCGGGCAAAGATTGATTTGGTCAAATCGCTGAAAGGTAGGTGGAGCAGGTCTAAGAAGTGCTGGTATGTACCGGACAACACCCATTTCCGGACACTGTTTGGGATGGAAATCCCACCGGTTGGCAAAGGGGTGTTGTCCAAATTGTCACCATTGAATGCTCGGGAGTTGCAACGCATGAAAGAGGTATTGCAGATGAAAGCCTATAGTCCATCCACCATAAAGACATACATGATCGAATTTGCACAGCTACTGTATATTTTGAAAGATGTGCCCGTTGATTCGCTGGGCTACGACCGTCTCCGTGCTTACATTCTTTATTGCATCAATACATTGAAGATTTCAGAAAGCCAGCTGCACAGCAGCTCAACGCCATCAAATTCTATTTTGAACAGGTGCTCCATAAACCGGACTTCTTTGCCGAAATCCCACGGCCGAAGAAGCCATCCACTTTGCCAAAGGTGTTGAGTCAAAAGGAAGTAAAGCGGATATTCGACGTTGTACGAAACCAGAAGCATTTGCTGATGCTGCAACTGTGCTACGGAATGGGGCTGCGAGTAAGTGAGATTGTCAATCTGAAATTGAGCGACATCGACAGTGGACGGATGCAGGTACTCATCGAAGCGGGTAAAGGAAAGAAAGATCGGTATGTACCACTACCGTCTGCAGTGCTGGATTTGCTGCGGGAATATTATAAAGCATACAAGCCCAAAACTT
>NZ_JXAC01000325.1 GCF_000814685.1 Sphingobacterium sp. T2 | reverse complement strand
GGTAGAGACGTGGAGCGGGAGTCGAAGTCCTGACGAATCCAAGACGCAACATCCGAATAGCATGAGATATAGGATCGGCAGTGAGGCGTTTGGGTGCTAAGGTCCAAGGCCGAGAGGGAAAGAACCCAGACCATCAGCTAAGGTCCCCAAATGTGTTCTAAGTTGAACTAACGAGGTCCGGTTGCCCAGACAGCTAGGATGTTGGCTTGGAAGCAGCCATTCATTTAAAGAGTGCGTAACAGCTCACTAGTCGAGCGACCGGGCGTGGATAATAAACGGGCATCAAGATCACTACCGAAGCTATGGATTCTTGCATTAAGCGAGAGTGGTAGGGGAGCATTCTATCGAGGGAGAAGCTGCATGGTGACGTGTGGTGGACTTTAATAGAAAAGCAAATGTAGGCATAAGTAACGATAAGGCGGGTGAGAAACCCGCCCACCGAAAGACTAAGGTTTCCTGATCAACGCTAATCGGATCAGGGTTAGTCGGGGCCTAAGGCGCATCCGAAAGGAGTAAGCCGATGGACACTGGTTAATATTCCAGTACTTTTCTTTACTGCGATGTGAGA
>NZ_JXAC01000324.1 GCF_000814685.1 Sphingobacterium sp. T2 | reverse complement strand
CCTGGCGGCATAACTGGTTCACTAGAGGTCAGTCCACCCGGTCCTCTCGTACTAAGGACAGATCCACTCAAACTTCCTGCGCCCACAACAGATAGGGACCGAACTGTCTCGCGACGTTCTGAACCCAGCTCGCGTGCCACTTTAATGGGCGAACAGCCCAACCCTTGGGACCTTCTCCAGCCCCAGGATGTGACGAGCCGACATCGAGGTGCCAAACCTCCCCGTCGATATGAGCTCTTGGGGGAGATCAGCCTGTTATCCCCAGAGTACCTTTTATCCTTTGAGCGATGGCCCTTCCATTCAGAACCACCGGATCACTATGTCCGTCTTTCGACCCTGCTCGGCTTGTAGGCCTCACAGTCAAGCAAGCTTTTGCCATTGCACTCCACGTACGGTTACCAAGCGTACTGAGCTTACCTTTGAAAGCCTCCGTTACCTTTTTGGAGGCGACCACCCCAGTCAAACTACCCACCAAACAATGTCCTCGCTATACAGCAAGTTAGAAACCGAATACAGAAAGGGCGGTATTTCAACGGCGTATCCACGAATCCTGGCGAACCCGCTTCATATACTCCCGCCTATCCTACACATCCTGTATCCAATCTCAATGTTAAGCTATAGTGAAGGTTCATGGGGTCTTTCCGTCCCGTTGCGGGTAACCGGCGTCTTCACCGATACCACAATTTCACCGAGCTCATGGCTGAGACAGCTGCCAAGATCGTTACACCATTCGTGCAGGTCGGAACTTACCCGACAAGGAATTTCGCTA
>NZ_JXAC01000323.1 GCF_000814685.1 Sphingobacterium sp. T2 | reverse complement strand
AATATATTATCATCATTATTATGTATTATTTAATGGGAAATTGATAAGTTATAATATATCTACATCTCCTAACTATAAACAGGTTGAAGACATGCTAGATAAAGCGCTCAAAAGAAGAAAAAAAGAAGGCAAAGATCATATAAAGAACTATATTACATTCCGATCAAGGAACATTATATAGGCTAAAAATATATCAAAATCTATTAAAAGACAAATGAAATTATTCAGAGCATTATCTAGACAGTTTCCCTTTCTGGACATGCTCTGAATAATTTCATTTGTCTTTTTAATTAGATTTTTGATATTATTTTTTAGTCCTTAATTATTAAATTGGTTTCCCTTGAGTCGGTAATGATTGAATTAATAGTCTTTATTAGATCTTTTGCCTTTCTTTTTTTCTTTCTTTTGTTATGTCGCTTTATCTAGTCATGTCTTCAACTGTTTATAGTTAGGAGATGTAGATATATTATAACTTATAATTTCCCCATTAAATAAATCCATAATAGGTGATAAATTATAATTTGCTTCCAGCAACTTTAAATTCAGTCACATCGGTAACCCATTTCTCATATGGGTTGTCAGCTTTAAAATTTCTTTGTAGAATATTTGTCCGCCGCTATACCTACATCTCCCTTATAAGACTTATATTTCTTAACTCGGATTACACTTTTGAGTTTTAACAATCTCATTATCTTGGCTATTGTCTTATAGTTCACAGCTTTATCTAGCGTATTTCTTAGGGCTAATGTTACACGTCTATAGCCATATCGACCTTTATGCTTTTGATAACATGCTATAACATGCCTCACTAAATCAGCATGCTTATCAATAAAACAGACGCTTTTTGTATGATAATAATAACTACTTCGAGCTAGCTCTGCAATATGCAATAAGTATTCTAGTTTGTGTTTACGCCTCAGCTCAGTAATAATTACTGTCTTTTTCTTTTTGGCTTGTTTGCTTTGAGCCAAGGCTTCCAACTTTTTTAGGAAATCGTTCTCTGCACGTAAGTATTCATTCTCTATTCGTAACTTTTCTACTTCACTCATAGAATCTAGCCATGAATGCGTTAAGTTTTTGTCAGATTTTCTGCTTTGTTATAT
>NZ_JXAC01000322.1 GCF_000814685.1 Sphingobacterium sp. T2 | reverse complement strand
TTTCTTCTATGCGTAGTCTTCTTTTTAGTTAGATACATTTTCATTGCATATATAAGTGACCAAGGTCCCATTTTTCTTGTGAATCTGCTTTCCCCGTTATTATGTTGTTTTAGTCTTATTTGGGATGTTTTTGGTATAACCTTTATACAGTGTTCCGGAAGTATTACATCTGATGATGTAGACATAATAGATTTCCATAAGACCAAAGAGTTAAGGGATTATTATAAGGGAGATACGATAAAAAAAAAGCTATTCGGAAGAATAACCTTTAATTTTTTTCAGCGGTCTGGACGGGACTCGAACCCGTCTCGCCAGAGGCGAGATGACAGGCTTGTTAGGAGAAATCATTAGCGCAGTTGATGGGTTGTAGACATAGCCATTCTAGGTATTTTCTGTTGTATCGTTTGATCTGTCTTTTCTCTTATGCGAGCTTCTTTTTTAGAGATACATTTTTCTGCATATATAAGTGACCAAGGTCCCATTTTTCTTGTGAATCTGCTTTCCCCGTTATTATGTTGTTTCAGTCTATTTGGGATGTTTTTGGTATAACCTTTATACAGTGTTCCGGAAGTATTACATCTGATGATGTAGACATAATAGATTTCCATAAGACCAAAGAGTTAAGGGATTATTATAAGGGAGATACGATTAAAAAAAAGGCTATTCGGAAGAATTAACCTTTTAATTTTTTTCAGCGGTCTGGACGGGACTCGAACCCGTCTCGCCAGAGGCGAGATGACAGGCCTGTTAGGAGAAATCATTAGCGCAGTTGATGGGTTGTAGACATAGCCATTCTAGGTATTTTCTGTTGTATCGTTT
>NZ_JXAC01000321.1 GCF_000814685.1 Sphingobacterium sp. T2 | reverse complement strand
CTTCAAAAAGGTAAGTTTTGGGCTGGTATGCTTTATAATATTCCCGCAGCAAATCCAGCACTGCAGACGGTAGTGGTACGTACCGATCTTTCTTTCCTTGACCAGCTTCGATGAGTACCTGCATCCGTCCACTGTCGATGTCGCTCACTTTCAGATTGACAACCTCACTTATGCGCAACCCCATTCCGTAGCACAGTTGCAGCATCAGCAAATGTTTTCGGTTTTGTACCACGTCGAATATCCGTTTTACTTCCTTTTGGCTCAACACCTTTGGCAAAGTGGATGGCTTCTTCGGCCGTGGGATTTCGGCAAAGAAGTCCGGTTTATGGAGCACCTGTTCAAAATAGAATTTGATGGCGTTGAGCCTGCTTTGCAGCTGGCTTTCTGAAATCTTCAATGTATTGATGCAATAAAGAATGTAAGCACGGAGACGGTCGTAGCCCAGCGAATCAACGGGCACATCTTTCAAAATATACAGTAGCTGTGCAAATTCGATCATGTATGTCTTTATGGTGGATGGACTATAGGCTTTCATCTGCAATACCTCTTTCATGCGTTGCAACTCCCGGGCATTCACGGGTGACAATTTGGACAATACCCCTTTGCCAACCGGTGAGATTTTCATCCCAAACAGCGTGCGGAAATGGGCGTTGTCCGGTACATACCAGCACTTCTTAGACCTACTCCACCTACCTTTCAGCGATTTGACCAAATCAATCTTTGCCCGGTCGTATTTGAAATCCACCCAAATGACCGCCGAATCATTATGCCTACCTTCCCGGAAAGCAAAACCGGAAAAATCAATAGCTTTCATACTGCGCATTTTGTATTACCTAATAAAGCAAATTACTAAGAAAAGTTATAACAAAATTGCGCAAATGGATAAAATCAGCACAACCAATAAAGATGAACAGCCCCTTACAAAACMAAACTAATTTAWTGGCAAAACAGTAGAA
>NZ_JXAC01000320.1 GCF_000814685.1 Sphingobacterium sp. T2 | reverse complement strand
TAGAGCACTACACTGATAATGTAGGGGTCAGCAGTTCAAGTCTGCTCGGGATACCAGATTAAGGGGAATTAGCTCAGCTGGCTAGAGCACCTGCCTTGCACGCAGGGGGTCAACGGTTCGAATCCGTTATTCTCCACGCTTTCTGCGATATAGCGGAAAAAGAGTTCTTTAGACATATTGGAAGAAAGAAAAAGATAACGATAAGACAACAGCGGAGTCTGGATAAAATCTAGACGAAGCGTCTCATAGTTAGCAAAAGGGCTATGAGAAGAAGAAAGTAATAAAGGGCACACGGGGGATGCCTAGGCTCTCAGAGGCGAAGAAGGACGTGGTAAGCTGCGATAAGCTGCGGGGATTGGCAAACGCGAATAGATCCGCAGATTTCCGAATGGGGCAACCTAACTACCTGAAGGGTAGTTGTCTAAAAGACGCGAACGCGCTGAACTGAAACATCTAAGTAGGCGTAGGAGGAGAAAACAATAGTGATTTCCCAAGTAGTGGCGAGCGAACGGGAAAGAGCCCAAACCGTTATTGTTACGGCAATAACGGGGTTGTAGGACCTTCACTAAGGATATCGGGATGAACTGGAACCGGATGGGAAGCCGGGCGATACAGGGTGATAGCCCCGTACAGGTAAAGAACGATATTCTGGAGGTATCCTGAGTACCGCGGGACCGGAGGAATCCTGTGGGAATCGGCCAGCACCATCTGGCAAGGCTAAATACTCCTGAGAGACCGATAGTGGACCAGTACCGTGAGGGAAAGGTGAAAAGAACCCCGAACAGGGGAGTGAAAAGAACCTGAAACCGTGTGCTTACAAGCGGTTGGAGTCCCGCCTTTGGCGGGATGACAGCGTGCCTTTTGCATAATGAGCCTACGAGTTACTCTTCACTGGCGAGGTTAAGCGATTAAGTCGCGGAGCCGCAGCGAAAGCGAG
>NZ_JXAC01000319.1 GCF_000814685.1 Sphingobacterium sp. T2 | reverse complement strand
CGGATTCGAACCGTTGACCCCCTGCGTGCAGGCAGTGCTCTAGCCAGCTGAGCTAATTCCCCGCGTTAATCTTGGTAGTCCCGAGCAGACTTGAACTGCTGACCCCTACATTATCAGTGTAGTGCTCTAACCAACTGAGCTACGGGACTAGCTGCATCTTTTCTCCTCGGTACCACCTCCGCCTTTGGGGATGGGCACTTCCTCTAATGTCTTCTGTCTTTATAAATCATGTATAAAACGTAACGAGTACCAACGGATTAACTCACCGTTATCTCTAGAAAGGAGGTATTCCAGCCGCACCTTCCGGTACGGCTACCTTGTTACGACTTAGCCCCAATTACCGGTTTTACCCTAACACGCTCCTCGCGGTTACATGCTTTAGGCACCCCCAGCTTTCATGGCTTGACGGGCGGTGTGTACAAGGCCCGGGAACGTATTCACCGCGTCATTGCTGATACGCGATTACTAGCGAATCCAACTTCATGAGGTCGAGTTGCAGACCTCAATCCGAACTGTGACCGGCTTTCCGAGATTCGCACCCTGTTACCAGGTAGCTGCCCTCTGTACCGGCCATTGTAGCACGTGTGTAGCCCCGGACGTAAGGGCCATGATGACTTGACGTCGTCCCCACCTTCCTCTCAGCTTACGCTGGCAGTCTCGTTTAGAGTCCCCACCACTACATGCTGGCAACTAAACATAGGGGTTGCGCTCGTTGCGGGACTTAACCCAACACCTCACGGCACGASGC
>NZ_JXAC01000318.1 GCF_000814685.1 Sphingobacterium sp. T2 | reverse complement strand
GAGTGGAGACGGAGTAAGTGGACAGCTTGCCGCGGACTGACGAAAGTAGTTACGGTTAAGGGTGGTGAGTATAGGAGCTGTAAGGCAAATCCGAGATTCTTGCTGAGGCCCAATAGTACAGCAAACCTACGGGGGCGCTGATAGAGCAGGTAATCAGACTTCCAAGAAAAACCGCTAAGCTTCAGGTAAAGAAAACCCGTACCGTAAACCGACACAGGTAGTCGAGGAGAGAATCCTAAGGTGCTCGAGTGAATCATGGCTAAGGAACTCGGCAAAATGGCCCTGTAACTTCGGGAGAAGGGGCGCTGTCTCTGTGAGGAGCAGCCGCAGTGAAAAGGCCCAGGCGACTGTTTAGCAAAAACATATGGCTTTGCGAAATCGAAAGATGAGGTATAAGGCCTGACACCTGCCCGGTGCTGGAAGGTTAAGAGGGGATGTTAGTCATAAGGCGAAGCATTGAATCGAAGCCCCAGTAAACGGCGGCCGTAACTATAACGGTCCTAAGGTAGCGAAATTCCTTGTCGGGTAAGTTCCGACCTGCACGAATGGTGTAACGATCTGGCGCTGTCTCAGCCATGAGCTCGGTGAAATTGTGGTATCGGTGAAGACGCCGATTACCCGCAACGGGACGGAAAGACCCCATGAACCTTCACTATAGCTTAACATTGAGATTGGATACAGGATGTGTAGGATAGGCGGGAGTATATGAAGCGGGTTCGCCAGGATTCGTGGATACGACGTTGAAATACCGCCCTTTCTGTATTCGGTTTATAACTTGCTGAATAGCGAGGACATTGTTTGGTGGGTAGTTTGACTGGGGTGGTCGCCTCCAAAAAGGTAACGGA
>NZ_JXAC01000317.1 GCF_000814685.1 Sphingobacterium sp. T2 | reverse complement strand
GCACAGTTGCAGCATCAGCAAATGTTTTCGGTTTTGTACCACGTCGAATATCCGTTTTACTTCCTTTTGGCTCAACACCTTTGGCAAAGTTGATGGCTTCTTCGGCCGTGGGATTTCGGCAAAGAAGTCCGGTTTATGGAGCACCTGTTCAAAATAGAATTTGATGGCGTTGAGCCTGCTGTGCAGCTGGCTTTCCGAAATTTTCAATGTATTGATGCAATAAAGAATGTAAGCACGGAGACGGTCGTAGCCCAGCGAATCAACGGGCACATCTTTCAAAATATACAGTAGCTGTGCAAATTCGATCATGTATGTCTTTATGGTGGATGGACTATAGGCTTTCATCTGCAATACCTCTTTCATGCGTTGCAACTCCCGGGCATTTACGGGTGACAATTTGGACAACACCCCTTTGCCAACCGGTGGGATTTCCATCCCAAACAGTGTCCGGAAATGGGTGTTGTCCGGTACATACCAGCACTTTTCAGACCTGCTCCACCTACCTTTCAGCGATTTGACCAAATCAATCTTTGCCCGGTCGTATTTGAAATCCACCCAAATGACCGCCGAATCATTATGCCTACCTTCCCGGAAAGCAAAACCGGAAAAATCAATAGCTTTCATACTGCGCATTTTGTATTACCTAATAAAGCAAATCTAAGAAAGTTATAAGACAAAATTGCGCAAAATGGGATAAAATCAGCACAACCAATTAAAGTGACAGCCCCTTAACAAAACAAACTATTTAATGGCAAAAMCAGAGATATTGTTTATTTTTTTTAAAGAAGTATTTTATTGCTAATATTTAAAGAATTAGACTGCCAGACAATGAACAACACCAAGAAAAAAACAAACCATAACTAAAACAAGAAGATATGAA
>NZ_JXAC01000316.1 GCF_000814685.1 Sphingobacterium sp. T2 | reverse complement strand
TACCGTCTGCAGTGCTGGATTTGCTGCGGGAATATTATAAAGCATACCAGCCCAAAACTTACCTTTTTGAAGGTCGGTACGGTGGGCGGTATTCCGTCCGCAGTGTACAAGCGGTGTTCAAGAATGCAATGAAAGCGGCAAAGGTAAACAAGCCGATAGGGATACACGGTTTGCGGCATAGCTACGCCACACATTTACTGGAATACGGCACGGACATGTCATTCATACAGCAGCTACTTGGTCACAATGACATTAAGACCACGATGCTTATGCAAAAGTCGGCAATGCGCAACTGAATTCTATCAAAAGTCCGTTGGATAGGATTTTGTAGCTACAGCTTCAAAGATGACCACAATGGGATTTATTACTTCAAAAGAAGAAAACCCTTCATACCGGCTGCTCTGTAGGCACAGTTCAGAGCTGTGAGAAACGTTGGGGTCTTTATGTTTAGACAACTCTAAACGAAAAATGTATTTAGACGGAAAGAACGGGAACAAAACTAAAAACCAAAAGAAAATAAGTGGAAGCCGSCCTGGAGCAAAATGTCTTTTTWCGGTAATTTACTAAATTTACATAAAAATTTGAAATAATTGAAAAGACATTTTTTAGTCGGAATAATTTAAAAACCTTTAAATTCTCAAAGTAAAATTT
>NZ_JXAC01000315.1 GCF_000814685.1 Sphingobacterium sp. T2 | reverse complement strand
TATGTCATTTCACCGCTACTTGTCTCATTCCGCCATCTTCAACCGAATTCAAGCCAAACAGTATCAAAGGCACTGCGACAGTTGAGCTGCCGACTTTCACCCCTGACTTATCTGGCCGCCTACGCACCCTTTAAACCCAATAATTCCGGATAACGCTCGGATCCTCCGTATTACCGCGGCTGCTGGCACGGAGTTAGCCGATCCTTATTCTTACGGTACACTCAGACCGGTACACGTACCGACGTTTGTTCCCGTATAAAAGCAGTTTACAACCCATAGGGCCGTCTTCCTGCACGCGGCATGGCTGGTTCAGACTTCCGTCCATTGACCAATATTCCTTACTGCTGCCTCCCGTAGGAGTCTGGTCCGTGTCTCAGTACCAGTGTGGGGGATTCTCCTCTCAGACGCCCCTAGACATCGCAGCCTTGGTAAGCCGTTACCTTACCAACTAGCTAATGTCACGCGAGCCCATCCTTGTCCGATAAATCTTTGATCATCGAAAGATGCCTCTCAATGATGTCATGCGGTATTAATCCGACTTTCGCCGGGCTATCCCCCT
>NZ_JXAC01000314.1 GCF_000814685.1 Sphingobacterium sp. T2 | reverse complement strand
GTGAGAAACCCGCCCACCGAAAGACTAAGGTTTCCTGATCAACGCTAATCGGATCAGGGTTAGTCGGGGCCTAAGGCGCATCCGAAAGGAGTAAGCCGATGGACAACTGGTTAATATTCCAGTACTTTTCTTTACTGCGATGTGGAGACGGAGTAGTGACACTGCCGCGGACTGACGGAATAGTTCGTTAAAGGGTGTAGGTATAGGAGCTGTAGGCAAATCCGCAGTTCTTGCTGAAGCCTAATAGTACAGCAAACCTACGGGGGCGCTGATAGAGCAGGTAATCAGACTTCCAAGAAAAACCGCTAAGCTTCAGGTAAAGAAAACCCGTACCGTAAACCGACACAGGTAGTCGAGGAGAGAATCCTAAGGTGCTCGAGTGAATCATGGCTAAGGAACTCGGCAAAATGGCCCTGTAACTTCGGGAGAAGGGGCGCTGTCTCAGTGATGAGCAGCCGCAGTGAAAAGGCCCAGGCGACTGTTTAGCAAAAACATATGGCTTTGCAAAATCGAAAGATGAGGTATAAGGCCTGACACCTGCCCGGTGCTGGAAGGTTAAGAGGGGATGTTAGTCATAAGGCGAAGCATTGAATCGAAGCCCCAGTAAACGGCGGCCGTAACTACTAACGGTCCTAAGGTAAGCGAAATTCCTTGTCGGGTAAGTTCCGACCTGTCACGAATGGTGTAACGATCGTGCGCTGCTCGAGCCATGAGCGTCGGTGAAATGGTGGTTATCGGTGGAAGACGCCGGTTACCCGCAACGGGACGGAAAGAC
>NZ_JXAC01000313.1 GCF_000814685.1 Sphingobacterium sp. T2 | reverse complement strand
GGGATGGAAATTCCACCGGTTGGCAAAGGGGTATTGTCCAAATTGTCACCCGTAAATGCTCGGGAGTTACAACGCATGAAAGATGTGTTGCAGATGAAAGCCTATAGTCCATCCACCATAAAGACATACATGATCGAATTTGCACAGCTACTGTATATTTTGAAAGATGTGCCCGTTGATTCGCTGGGCTACGACCGTCTCCGTGCTTACATCCTTTATTGCATCAATACATTGAAAATTTCGGAAAGCCAGCTGCAAAGCAGGCTCAACGCCATCAAATTCTATTTTGAACAGGTGCTCCATAAACCGGACTTCTTTGCCGAAATCCCACGGCCGAAGAAGCCATCAACTTTGCCAAAGGTGTTGAGCCAAAAGGAAGTAAAACGGATATTCGACGTGGTACGAAACCAGAAGCATTTGCTGATGTTGCAACTGTGCTACGGAATGGGGCTGCGAGTAAGTGAGATTGTCAATCTGAAAGTGAGCGACATCGACAGTGGACGGATGCAGGTACTCATCGAAGCGGGTAAAGGAAAGAAAGACCGGTATGTACCACTACCGTCTGCAGTGCTGGATTTGCTGCGGGAGTATTATAAAGCGTATCGCCCTAAGACTTACCTTTTTGAAGGTCGGTACGGAGGGCGGTATTCCGTCCGCAGTGT
>NZ_JXAC01000312.1 GCF_000814685.1 Sphingobacterium sp. T2 | reverse complement strand
AAATCCAGCACTGCAGACGGTAGTGGTACATACCGATCTTTCTTTTCCTTTACCCGCTTCGATGAGTACCTGCATCCGTCCACTGTCGATGTCGCTCACTTTCAGATTGACAATCTCACTTACGCGCAACCCCATTCCGTAGCACAGTTGCAGCATCAGCAAATGTTTTCGGTTTTGTACCACGTCGAATATCCGTTTTACTTCCTTTTGGCTCAACACCTTTGGCAAAGTTGATGGCTTCTTCGGCCGTGGGATTTCGGCAAAGAAGTCCGGTTTATGGAGCACCTGTTCAAAATAGAATTTGATGGCGTTGAGCCTGCTGTGCAGCTGGCTTTCCGAAATTTTCAATGTATTGATGCAATAAAGGATGTAAGCACGGAGACGGTCGTAGCCGAGCGAATCAACGGGCACATCTTTCAAAATATACAGTAGCTGTGCAAATTCGATCATGTATGTCTTTATGGTGGATGGACTATAGGCTTTCATCTGCAATACCTCTTTCATGCGTTGCAACTCCCAGGCATTCAATGGTGACAATTTGGACAACACCCCTTTGCCAACCGGTGAGATTTCCATCCCAAACAGTGTCCGGAAATAGGTGTTGTCCGGTACATACCAGCACTTTTCAGACCTGCTCCACCTACCTTTCAGCGATTTGACCAAATCAATCTTTGCCCGGTCGTATTTGAAATCCACCCAAATGACCGCCGAATCATTATGCCTACCTTCCCGGAAAGCAAAACCGGAAAAATCAACAACTTCTATACTGCGTATTTTGTATTATCTGCCAAAACAAATCTAAGAAAGTTATACAAAATGCGCAATGGACAAAATCGCACAACCATAAAGTGAACCCCCTTACAATCAAATATTTATGGCAAAACAGAGAATTATTGGTTTTTTTTTGTAAAGAAGATTATTGCGTATATTTGAGAGTTAGCGGTAATTTTACCAAACAAGTAAATGWTTGAAAATCGATAAAAAAACATAAAATATCGAATCGTGACTATAAGTAAACTGATTCAAAATAAAAAAAAGTTGAAACTTTTTTACTGACTTTT
>NZ_JXAC01000311.1 GCF_000814685.1 Sphingobacterium sp. T2 | reverse complement strand
CTCGATATTAGAGTCTTATAGAGGTAGAGACGATGGTGCGGGAGTCGAAGTCCTACCGGAAGTCCAAGTACGCAAACTCCGAAMGTACGCGTATGAGATATTATCGGCAGTGAGGCGTTGGGTGCTAAGGTCCAAGGCCGAGAGGGAAAGAACCCAGACCATCAGCTAAGGTCCCCAAATGTGTTCTAAGTTGAACTAACGAGGTCCGGTTGCCCAGACAGCTAGGATGTTGGCTTGGAAGCAGCCATTCATTTAAAGAGTGCGTAACAGCTCACTAGTCGAGCGACCGGGCGTGGATAATAAACGGGCATCAAGAGCACTACCGAAGCTATGGATTCTTGCATTAAGCGAGAGTGGTAGGGGAGCATTCTATCGAGGGTGAAGCTGCATGGTGACGTGTGGTGGACTTTATAGAAAAGCAAATGTAGGCATAAGTAACGATAAGGCGGGTGAGAAACCCGCCCACCGAAAGACTAAGGTTTCCTGATCAACGCTAATCGGATCAGGGTTAGTCGGGGCCTAAGGCGCATCCGAAAGGAGTAAGCCGATGGACAACTGGTTAATATTCCAGTACTTTTCTTTACTGCGATGTGGAGACGGAGTAGTGACACTGCCGCGGACTGACGGAATAGTTCGTTAAAGGGTGTAGGTATAGGAGCTGTAGGCAAATCCGCAGTTCTTGCTGAGGCCCAATAGTACAGCAAACCTACGGGGGCGCTGATAGAGCAGGTAATCAGACTTCCAAGAAAAACCGCTAAGCTTCAGGTAAAGAAAACCCGTACCGTAAACCGACACAGGTAGGTCGAGGAGAGAATCCTAAGGTGCTCGAGTGAATCATGGCTAAGGAACTCGGCAAAATGGCCTGTAAACTTCGGGAGAAAGGGGGCGCTGTCTCTCGTGAGGAGCAGCCGCAGTGAAAAGGCCCAGGCGACTGTT
>NZ_JXAC01000310.1 GCF_000814685.1 Sphingobacterium sp. T2 | reverse complement strand
TTTATCCATTTGCGCATTTTGTATAACTTTCTTAGATTTTCTTTATTAGGTAATACAAAATGCGCAGTATGAAAGCTATTGATTTTTCCGGTTTCGATTTTCGGGAAGGTAGACATAAAGATGTCGCAGTTATTTGGATGGATTTCAAATACGACCCGGCAAAGATTGATTTGGTCAAATCGCTGAAAGGTAGGTGGAGCAGGTCTGAAAAGTGCTGGTATGTGCCGGACAACGCCCATTTCCGCACACTGTTTGGGATGGAAATCCCACCGGTTGGCAAAGGGGTATTGTCCAAATTGTCACCATTGAATGCTCGGGAGTTGCAACGCATGAAAGAGGTATTGCAGATGAAAGCCTATAGTCCATCCACCATAAAGACATACATGATCGAATTTGCACAACTACTGTATATTTTGAAAGATGTGCCCGTTGATTCGCTGGGCTACGACCGTCTCCGTGCTTACATTCTTTATTGCATCAATACATTGAAGATTTCGGAAAGCCAGCTGCACAGCAGGCTCAACGCCATCAAATTCTATTTTGAACAGGTGCTCCATAAACCGGATTTCTTTGCCGAAATCCCACGGCCGAAGAAGCCATCCACTTTGCCAAAGGTGTTGAGCCAAAAGGAAGTAAAACGGATATTCGACGTTGTACGAAACCAGAAGCATTTGCTGATGCTGCAACTGTGCTACGGAATGGGGTTGCGCGTAAGTGAGGTTATCAATCTGAAAGTGAGCGACATCGACAGTGGACGGATGCAGGTACTCATCGAAGCGGGTAAAGGAAAGAAAGATCGGTATGTACCACTACCGTCTGCAGTGCTGGATTTGCTGCGGGAATATTATAAAGCATACCAGCCCAAAACTTACCTTTTTGAAGGTCGGTACGGTGGGCGGTATTCCGTCCGCAGTGTACAAGCGGTGTTCAAGAATGCAATGAAAGCGGCAAAGGTAAACAAGCCGATAGGGATACACGGTTTGCGGCATAGCTACGCCACACATTTACTGGAATACGGCACGGACATGTCATTCATACAGCAGCTACTTGGTCACAATGACATCAAGGCCACGATGCTGTATGCAAAGGTCAGCAATGCGCAACTGAATTCTATCAAAAGTCCGTTGGATAGGATTTTGTAGCTACAGCTTCAAAGATGACCACAATGGGATTTATTACTTCAAAAGCAGAAAACCCTTCATACCGGCTGCTCTGTAGGGCCACATGGTTTCAGAGGCTGTGGAGGAAATCGTTAGGGGGTCTTTTAATGTTTTAGACACTCTAACGGTTCCAGGGCTTTGCGAAAGTGGCGGAAAATCGAAGACGAAA
>NZ_JXAC01000309.1 GCF_000814685.1 Sphingobacterium sp. T2 | reverse complement strand
ACCACACGTCACATGCAGCTTCTCCCTCGATAGAATGCTCCCCTACCACTCTCGCTTAACTGCAAGAATCCATAGCTTACGGTATGTGTTCTTGATGCCCGTTTATTATCCACGCCCGGTCGCTCGACTAGTGAGCTGTTACGCACTCTTTAAATGAATGGCTGCTTCCAAGCCAACATCCTAGCTGTCTGGGCAACCGGACCTCGTTAGTTCAACTTAGAACACATTTGGGGACCTTAGCTGATGGTCTGGGTTCTTTCCCTCTCGGCCTTGGACCTTAGCACCCAAAGCCTCACTGCCGATCATATCTCATAGCATTCGGAGTTCGTCTGGATTTGGTAGGATTTGACTCCCCCGCACCCAATCGGTAGCTCTACCTCTATAAGACTCTAATATCGACGCTGTTCCTAAAAACATTTCGGGGAGTACGAGCTATTTCCCAGTTTGATTGGCCTTTCACCCCTACCCTCAGGTCATCCGGAAACTTTTCAACGTTTATCGGTTCGGTCCTCCAGTTGGTGTTACCCAACCTTCAACCTGCCCAAGGGTAGATCACAAGGTTTCGCGTCTACCTCCACTGACTATACGCCCTATTCAGACTCGCTTTCGCTGCGGCTCCGCGACTTAATCGCTTAACCTCGCCAGTGAAGAGTAACTCGTAGGCTCATTATGCAAAAGGCACGCTGTCATCCCGCCAAAGGCGGGACTCCAACCGCTTGTAAGCACACGGTTTCAGGTTCTTTTCACTCCCCTGTTCGGGGTTCTTTTCACCTTTCCCTCACGGTACTGGTCCACTATCGGTCTCTCAGGAGTATTTAGCCTTGCCAGATGGTGCTGGCGGATTCCCACAGGATTCCTCCGGTCCCGCGGTACTCAGGATACCTCCAGAATATCGTTCTTTACCTGTACGGGGCTATCACCCTATATCGCCCGGCTTCCCATCCGGTTCCAGTTCATCCCGATATCCTTAGTGAAGGTCCTACAACCCCGATATTGCCGTAACAATAACGGTTTGGGCTCTTTCCCGTTCGCTCGCCACTACTTGGAAAATCACTATTGTTTTCTCCTCCTACGCCTACTTAGATGTTTCAGTTCAGCGCGTTCGCGTCTTTTAGACAACTACCCTTCAGGTAGTTAGGTTGCCCCATTCGGAAATCTGCGGATCTATTCGCGTTTGCCAATCCCCGCAGCTTATCGCAGCTTACCACGTCCTTCGTCGCCTCTGAGAGCCTAGGCACTCCCCCGTGCTTGTCCCTTTACTTTACTTTCTTCTCCTCATAGCCCTTTTGCTAACTATGAGAACAACTCGCCTGGATTTTATCCAGAATCCGCTGTTGTCTTATCGTTATCTTTTTCTTTCTTCCAATATGTCAAAGAACTCTTTTTTCCGCTATATCGCAGAAAGCGTGGAGAATAACGGATTCGAACCGTTGACCCCCTGCGTGCAAGGCAGGTGCTCTAGCCAGCTGAGCTAATTCCCCTTCTTACTCTTGGTAGTCCCGAGCAGACTTGAACTGCTGACCCCTACATTATCAGTGTAGTGCTCTAACCAACTGAGCTACGGGACTAGCTGTCATCTTTTCGTCCTCGGTACCACCTCCGCCTTTGGGGATGGCACTTCCTCTAATGTCTTCTGTCTTTCTAAATCATGTATCAAACGTAACGAGTACCAACGGATTAACTCACCGTTATCTCTAGAAAGGAGGT
>NZ_JXAC01000308.1 GCF_000814685.1 Sphingobacterium sp. T2 | reverse complement strand
AAACAATAGAGCAGATATCGCAGCCGGTATTAGGTGTAGCAGGATTAAGGATAAATCCTCTAACGAACACGACGGTAGCGGAAAATCCTGGAACATATAAAGGAATAAAAGTACGTGATTTGAAGACAGAAGCTGAATTCTCTATTGCAGGACTACCACAAGTGTTAGGTATGGCCGACATCAAATGGTCGTCACAGCCCGGCGTGTTTGCTTTCTTAAATAAATCCTTACAGGATACCGAACTTTGGATAGCGGACCTAAACAGCAAGACAGCAAAAAAAATCCTTAGTAAAGTAAATGATACTTATGGAACAACTTTCCAATGGACAAAGGATGGTAATACACTGCTCGTGCAGCAGGTAGTGACCAGCAGAGGAGAGGTGCCGGTACAAAACCCAGTACCCACAGGTCCTGTGGTGCAGGAAAACCTAGGAGGTATTACTCCTTCCAGGACATACCAGAATTTGCTTTCCAACGCTTATGACGAAAGGGTAATGGAATATTATCTTAGCTCCGAGTTGGTTCTGGTTGACCTGTCCGGCAATGCTAGACCTTTAGGTGTCAAAGGTATGTTCAAATCAGTAT
>NZ_JXAC01000307.1:0-2500 GCF_000814685.1 Sphingobacterium sp. T2 | reverse complement strand
AAAAAGAGTTCTTTGACATATTGGAAGAAAGAAAAAGATAACGATAAGACAACAGCGGAGTCTGGATAAATCTAGACGAAGCGTTCTCATAGTTAGCAAAAGGGCTATGAGAAGAAGAAAGTAATAAAGGGCACACGGGGGATGCCTAGGCTCTCAGAGGCGACGAAGGACGTGGTAAGCTGCGATAAGCTGCGGGGATTGGCAAACGCGAATAGATCCGCAGATTTCCGAATGGGGTAACCTAACTACCTGAAGGGTAGTTGTCTAAAAGACGCGAACGCGCTGAACTGAAACATCTAAGTAGGCGTAGGAGGAGAAAACAATAGTGATTTCCCAAGTAGTGGCGAGCGAACGGGAAAGAGCCCAAACCGTTATTGTTACGGCAATAACGGGGTTGTAGGACCTTCACTAAGGATATCGGGATGAACTGGAACCGGATGGGAAGCCGGGCGATACAGGGTGATAGCCCCGTACAGGTAAAGAACGATATTCTGGAGGTATCCTGAGTACCGCGGGACCGGAGTAATCCTGTGGGAATCCGCCAGCACCATCTGGCAAGGCTAAATACTCCTGAGAGACCGATAGTGAACCAGTACCGTGAGGGAAAGGTGAAAAGAACCCCGAACAGGGGAGTGAAAAGAACCTGAAACCGTGTGCTTACAAGCGGTTGGAGTCCCGTCTTTGGCGGGATGACAGCGTGCCTTTTGCATAATGAGCCTACGAGTTACTCTTCACTGGCGAGGTTAAGCGATTAAGTCGCGGAGCCGCAGCGAAAGCGAGTCTGAATAGGGCGTATAGTCAGTGGAGGTAGACGCGAAACCTTGTGATCTACCCTTGGGCAGGTTGAAGGTTGGGTAACACCAACTGGAGGACCGAACCGATAAACGTTGAAAAGTTTCCGGATGACCTGAGGGTAGGGGTGAAAGGCCAATCAAACTGGGAAATAGCTCGTACTCCCCGAAATGTTTTTAGGAACAGCGTCGATATTAGAGTCTTATAGAGGTAGAGCTACCGATTGGGTGCGGGGGAGTCAAATCCTACCAAATCCAGACGAACTCCGAATGCTATGAGATATTATCGGCAGTGAGGCTTTGGGTGCTAAGGTCCAAGGCCGAGAGGGAAAGAACCCAGACCATCAGCTAAGGTCCCCAAATGTGTTCTAAGTTGAACTAACGAGGTCCGGTTGCCCAGACAGCTAGGATGTTGGCTTGGAAGCAGCCATTCATTTAAAGAGTGCGTAACAGCTCACTAGTCGAGCGACCGGGCGTGGATAATAAACGGGCATCAAGAACACTACCGAAGCTATGGATTCTTGCATTAAGCGAGAGTGGTAGGGGAGCATTCTATCGAGGGAGAAGCCGCATGGTGACGTGTGGTGGACTTTATAGAAAAGCAAATGTAGGCATAAGTAACGATAAGGCGGGTGAGAAACCCGCCCACCGAAAGACTAAGGTTTCCTGATCAACGCTAATCGGATCAGGGTTAGTCGGGGCCTAAGGCGCATCCGAAAGGAGGAAGCCGATGGACAACTGGTTAATATTCCAGTACTTTTCTTTACTGCGATGTGGAGACGGAGTAGTGACACTGCCGCGGACTGACGGAATAGTTCGTTAAAGGGTGTAGGTATAGGAGCTGTAGGCAAATCCGCAGTTCTTGCTGAGGCCCAATAGTACAGCAAACCTACGGGGGCGCTGATAGAGCAGGTAATCAGACTTCCAAGAAAAACCGCTAAGCTTCAGGTAAAGAAAACCCGTACCGTAAACCGACACAGGTAGTCGAGGAGAGAATCCTAAGGTGCTCGAGTGAATCATGGCTAAGGAACTCGGCAAAATGGCCCTGTAACTTCGGGAGAAGGGGCGCTGTCTCTGTGATGAGCAGCCGCAGTGAAAAGGCCCAGGCGACTGTTTAGCAAAAACATATGGCTTTGCAAAATCGAAAGATGAGGTATAAGGCCTGACACCTGCCCGGTGCTGGAAGGTTAAGAGGGGATGTTAGTCATAAGGCGAAGCATTGAATCGAAGCCCCAGTAAACGGCGGCCGTAACTATAACGGTCCTAAGGTAGCGAAATTCCTTGTCGGGTAAGTTCCGACCTGCACGAATGGTGTAACGATCTGGCGCTGTCTCAGCCATGAGCTCGGTGAAATTGTGGTATCGGTGAAGACGCCGGTTACCCGCAACGGGACGGAAAGACCCCATGAACCTTCACTATAGCTTAACATTGAGATTGGATACAGGATGTGTAGGATAGGCGGGAGTATATGAAGCGGGTTCGCCAGGATTCGTGGATACGACGTTGAAATACCGCCCTTTCTGTATTCGGTTTCTAACTTGCTGAATAGCGAGGACATTGTTTGGTGGGTAGTTTGACTGGGGTGGTCGCCTCCAAAAAGGTAACGGAGGCTTTCAAAGGTAAGCTCAGTACGCTTGGTAACCGTACGCGGAGTGCAATGGCAAAAGCTTGCTTGACTGTGAGGCCTACAAGCCGAGCAGGGTCGAAAG
>NZ_JXAC01000306.1 GCF_000814685.1 Sphingobacterium sp. T2 | reverse complement strand
GGATTACACTTTTGAGTTTTAACAATCTCATTATCTTGGCTATTGTCTTATAGTTCACAGCTTTATCTAGCGTATTTCTTAGGGATAATGTTACACGTCTATAGTCCATATCGACCTTTATGCTTTTGATAACATGCTATAACATGCCTCACTAAATCAGCATGCTTATCAATAAAACAAGACGCTTTTTGTATGATAATAATAACTACTTCGAGCTAGCTCTGCAATATGCAATAAGTATTCTAGTTTGTGTTTACGCCTCAGCTCAGTAATAATTACTGCTTTTTCTTTTTGGCTTGTTTGCTTTGAGCCAAGGCTTCCAACTTTTTTAGGAAATTCGTTCTCTGCACGTAAGTATTCATTCTCTATTCGTAACTTTTCTACTTCACTCATAGAAGGCTTAAGGCCAGGAATGCTAGTTTTTTTTTGTCATCTGCTTTGTATTAGTTTTCCTGGGTCGACCTCGAGTCTCTTGTAAACCAGAGTATCCATGACGCTGAAACTTCTTGTTCCATTGCACCAAGACAGAAGGATTAGAGATACAATACCTAACACAGGTGTCCATCAAAGATATACCAGTCTGATGATATTCTCGAATTATAGTGATTTTTTCTTCTATGGTGAATGATTTTTTGGCTACACCTTGCAAGCCTTGCTTGCCATAATTTTGGTAAAGCCTAAGCCAAAATTGTAAATTCGATTTACTTAATCCTTCTCGCTTTGCAAGGCTTCCAATACTGTCTTTACCTCGTAGAATAGTGGTTACTAGACGTAACTTAAAATTGAAATTATACTTCTGTTTTTACTTCATAAAATGCCCCAAAAGTTAGACACTTATTTGA
>NZ_JXAC01000099.1 GCF_000814685.1 Sphingobacterium sp. T2 | reverse complement strand
AGTGAGTAAAGGTAAGTACGATGGATAGTAGTAGATTTGAATATGTATAAGTCAGATGTGGAAGAACTTGGAAAAMCTTACTATACCCTAATTAAAATATTATAGGACTAAATTTTAACGAGATAATCCAAAAGAACAACCTGGTATTGATAGATTTTTCTGCAGAGTGGTGTGGTCCCTGTCAGACATTGGCTCCTATCCTCAAAGAGGTAAAACAACACTTCGGCGAACAACTATCAATAATTAAGATCGATGTGGACAAAAACCAGGCACTAGCACGTAACTTCGGCATACAGGGTGTACCTACATTAATCCTGTATAAAGGTGGTCAACAAATATGGAGACAAAGCGGACTATTGCCTAAGAGCGAACTGGTACGTATCATCGGCCCCCACCTCGATTAGTCCATATTGTCGGCTTCAGGATAGTCGTCCTTAATTTTCGTCAGCACGACCTTGTCTATCCTGTTGCCGTCCATATCTATCACTTCCAGTTTATATCCTTTATAGGTGATAGACTCTCCTTCCGCAGGCACGTGATCCAAAAATAGGAATACCAATCCCCCAACGGTGGTTATATTGGCCAATTCCTCCTCATCTTCGTCACTTAATTCTATATTGAAACGCTCGAAGAAGTCATCCAGCTGATAACGACCATCCAAAATGAAAGACCCATCTTCACGTTCTCTCACCAACCTTGACCGACTTTCCTTCGTCTCATCGTCAAAAGTCCCCACCAGATTGGACAAAATATCTTTTAACGTGATTATGCCCTGGGGACTGCCATATTCGTCAATAACCACGGCTTGATTCACTCTACTGCTTTTCAATACCTCCATCACGGCGTAAATGCCACTATTTTCATTGACGAAAGGTATAGGCTTTATGAGCCGCTGAATATCCGGATGGTCATTGTTCAAAAAAGCTTTCAACAGATCTTTTGCCGACACGATACCTTTGATATTGTCAAAATTACCGTCACATACCGGGTATTCTGTATGGTTGGACCTCAAAATATAGGTTCTCACTTCTTCAAATGAATCCTGCATATCCAAATAGGTGATATCGTTCCTATGCACCATAATATTGATAGCCTTTTTATCTCCTATTGTCAACAGTCTGTCCACCAAGTCGTGCTCAAAACCTTCGATAACACCACTGTCTACCCCTTCGTCTACCAATGCTTTGATCTCTTCCTCCGTGACGGTATTTGCCGAACTTTTTATATTAAATAATTTGACAATAAAATCAGTAGCTATTGATAGCGTCCACACAAAGGGCTGCATAACCTTACTTAGAGTATTCATCGGTATGGCGATGAAGGATGCGTATTTCTCGGGTATAGCCATGCCTATACGCTTAGGTACCAGCTCCCCTATCACCAATGATAAAAAAGTGATGATAAGAACTACCAACCCTACTGAAAGATGATCTGCATATTTGGCTACCCCAGGAATATGAGAGATATATGGTGTGATAAATTTGGATATGGAGCCTCCTGAGAAAAAACCGGTCAGAATGCCGATTAAAGTGATACCGATCTGTATGGTGGATAAAAACTGATTGGGATCTTCTTTCAACTTCAGGGCAGTCTTCGCGCCTGCATTCTTCTGGCTTAAAGACTGTAATCGCGCTTTTCTACTGGAAACTATCGCTATTTCCGAGGCGGAAAGGATTCCATTCAGAATCATTAACACCAGGATGATAGTTATTTCTGTTATCATACAAATTTTGAAAGTCTATTGAACGAATATACTAAATTCGTACAGATATTCAGTGTATCTTTACTTCACATTTTGTGCAATCGTTTGATTTTCATAAAGTATTTCTTAAATACTCAGAATTTTGGATATTGCGTATTCTTATACAGATAACTTTATGAGCAAATCTGATAACTTTTTAAAAGACATTTATTTCACATTTTAATATTGAAGGGGATGTAATTGGTATAAGTAAATTCGGCTCTGGGCATATCAATGACACGTACCGTGTTGACTTAGAAAATTCAGCAACCTCTTTCCTACTGCAACGTATTAACCATCATGTGTTTCCAAAGATTGATGTTCTGATGAACAATATCCGTCTGGTGACCGAACATCTCAGACAGCTGTTTTTGTCATTGGGAAAAGATCCACAAAAACATACGCTCACCATTGTCCCCTGCAAAGATGGTAAGCTATACCATGAGGATGAGGAACACAACTATTGGCGGATATTTTATCTGATAGAGAATGTTAAAAGCTACGACATCGTAGAAACACCGCAACAGGCTTTCTCTGCTGGCCAAGCTTTTGGACAGTTCCAAAAGCAGCTTTCCACACTAGATGCCCAACAAATAGAACCTGTGTTACCCAACTTCCACAACATAGACTTCCGACTGAGTAACTTGAAAAAGGCTATACAGGAAGATAAAAAAGGACGTGTCAAAGAGGTGGAAGATCTTATCCAATTCATCGAACAGCGCGAAAACAAGATGCGCACCATCCTCGATATGGGAGAGAAAGGGTTGCTACCAATACGTATTACCCATAACGATACTAAATTTAACAATGTTCTTTTGGACGAAAACGATAACGTTCAGTGTGTCATAGATCTGGACACCGTCATGCCAGGCTATGTGGCTTATGACTTCGGTGACGCCATACGTACTATCATCAATCCTGCAGCCGAAGATGAAAAAGACCTTTCGAAAATCACCTTAAACCTACCGCTTTTCCAAGCCTACGCAGAGGGTTATCTTTCTGAAGCTAAAGACTTTCTAACAAAAGAAGAAATCGAGTCTCTCTTCTATGGGGTACTGCTATTGCCATATATGCAAGCGGTACGATTCCTAACAGATTATATTGATGGTGACACTTATTATAAAATTCACTATATTGATCATAACTTAGTTCGTACACGTACACAAATTAAGCTCGTCGATGAGCTGGAAAAACACGAAGTAGAACTAAAAAACATTTTGAACAATTTCGCGCCAATCAGTATATCAATGAAAAGTTTAGAAGTCGAAAAGATTTATATTCCCGCCATTACATTTGAAGCACTACAGTTTGCCTTCAGAGATTTGAAGGTGCATGAAATTGCACACAACAACTGGCCGGCAGAATTTCCTTACACGCCGGATGTAAAATTCCAGATAGGCTACGACCGTAAACATATATTCTTACATTATGTAGTGGAAGAAGAATATGTTAAGGCTACATATATACGTGCTAATGAAAACGTTTACGAAGATAGCTGTGTGGAGTTTTTTATCTCTTTGGATGGCAAAAAGAATTATTTCAACTTCGAATTCAATGTTCTCGGCACAGGTCTTATAGGTTTTGGGCCTCAGGTGAAAGGAGAAAGAAAAAGACTTGACAACGAAACTATAGAAACGGTAGATACCTACACCTTCTCACAAAAGGTGAATGGCCATAAAACTTGGGAAATCTATATAGTCATCCCACAGGAAATATTGCAAGTAGACAATTTGGAAGGGAAAACCTATACACGCCAACTTCTACAAATGTGGCGACGGCCTTCCTAACCCGCACTTCCTCTCTTGGAGTCCTATAGATTTTCCGAAACCAAATTTCCACCTTCCTGAATTTTTTGGAGAAATCAAATTTAAATAAATAAAAAAGGGACCTTAGAGACCCTTTTTTATTCCGCTACCAGCTTGTTGTGTATCATGGCGTAATTGTATCGCTGAATGAAAGCTTTCAAAGTCTTATCCAATGAGTCTGCTAAGCTTCTATCGCTCAAAAGATCTTTTTTTAGAAATTTATCTTCCGCAATGTTATAAATCGCTGTGGGCCGCTGTCCGTCATGCGTCATGAAATAATCTCCTTGGAAGAAGTTGTATACACCTCCAATGTTATTTACCAAAAAGTTGTCCTCTCTTTCCGAGAAAGCATCAAAGCCGAAAGAGAAGTACGGCTTCGGATAATTTAAATAATTAAGCACGGTAGGTAAAATGTCAATCTGCTGCACTAATTTGTTGGACATTCCTTTGAGATTTCCTCCCGGATAATAGAAAATTATAGGTATGGCAAAGGCATTAGGCGCTGTATGATATTCCGGCAGATGACTTACAGTAGCATGGTCTGCCACCAACACAAATAAGGTGTTTTCAAACCACTTCATGGTCGATGCCTTCGCAAAGAATTGTTTCAGTGCATAATCCGCATAGCCCATAGGCTCATGCAGTGGCAGTGGTCCCTTCGGAAATTTTCCGGCATATTTTTCCGGTACCTTAAAAGGATGATGCGAAGAAAGAGAGAAGAAGCTCACAAAAAAAGGCTGTGGCAGCTCATCCATTTTATCGGCCATAAACTGCATGAAAGGCTCGTCCCAAATCCCCCAGATGCCGTCAAAGTCCGCATCGTTGTTGTATTCGTTCTTGCCGAAATAATGCTTGAAGCCGGCCAGCTGAGTATAAGCGGAAAAGCCCATGCTGCCATTAGGTGCCCCATGAAAAAAGGCCGTCTCATACCCTTCATCTCCCAACAGCTTCGCTAAACTCGTAGTCCTATTGCCCGAATATATCGACAATACAAACGGTTCTCCCACGGACGGTATTCCCGTAATGATGGAAGGAAGCGCATCTATAGACTTGCGTCCGTTGGAGAAAGCTCTCTTGAAGGTATACGATTCTCCTATCAACGAATCGAGAAAAGGTGTATAGCCCTTGTAAGTACCTCCATTAATATCTTTATTAAGAGCACCAATATGTTCCCTTCCGAAACTTTCCAAAATAAGAATGACTACATTAAGCTTTTTGAACGCTCCACGTTCTGTCGGCTTATGGATAACTTGGTACCGCCGGTCCAACTCTTGTGGAGTAAAAAAATGCTCTTCCTTAAGTTTTACAGCCTTCAAGGTTTTTAGCATACTGAAAGGCGTATTGAGCACTATATTCATCTCCTCCGGGCTTTTAACATAATCTCCCGCATTGCTCAGTGTTATAGGACGTGTGCTATGTGCCCAGCCTCCACGAACCCCTCCCACAAACAAAAAAAATCGTACAATAAAAAAGCACATAAATTGACATATATAAAAAAGCCATCCCTTCACCTTGGCGCGTTCGAGCTGTAGCTGCGAATAGATTTTACTCATGCAAAAAATGAGAAGGACGAAAACCAATAGCAGATACCAATAATCTATCAGAAAGTCCCCAAACAGCTTGCCCATATTTTCCTCATTCGCAAACTGGCCGAAAACCGTGCCAGTGGTACGCTTTAACGTAAAAGGATAATAAGCATAATCCACCAGATTTAAAGCTATGCCTATGGCATTAGTCACCACAAAAATCCATTTACAAACTTTTTGGTACCTTTCGTTATATTTGAAAGGCACAGGCAGACTTTGCAAGAGTATATAAATAATATTGATATAAAGTATAGCTACAATGTCGAACTTTACGCCTCCCAACATCATGGTCCACAACTCTGTCCCACTTACATTAGGAAACAACGACTTATTGTATAGGTAGAAACCATAGCGCAACAGGGCATAAATCAATAGCAACCCTATAAACTGAATGATAAGTAACAGAAATGTATTTAGTATTCCTTTGAATCTGATTACCTTCATATCAATAATTTTGAAAATCCCTAAACACCCCTTGATAGTAGGCCTGAGCTATACGAAGTAAGCTGTCTTTCTTACTTTCAATATTTTCGCCTTGGGAAAAAGCTATCTTTCTTCCTACCATATCAAATCCTACAGCCTCACCCGTGTTGGTAATGATGCCCAAGGTACTGTTGGAGTTGTAGAAAGCCACATGTGGCCGATTCTTTGAAAAAAGGTCAAACGAATATTTAAAAGGTGACGGGCGGTCCGTCACAAAGTTCCACAGCGTTGTTGCCACATCCAGCTGGCTCACCACCTTATCGATTTTCTTTCCGCACCATTCTTTCTTAAGAGCTCCGCCAAACATAAACAATGGAATATGATAGCGATTAGGATGTTCCAGCCCATATTTTTCTTTTGGATACATGTTTCCATGATCGGACACCACCACAAAGATGGTATTCTTATACCATTCCCTTTTCTTGGCTTCTTCCACAAAATTTCCTATCATAGTATCTGTATAATACGAAGTACTGCGATACATATCCGCTTTGGTCTTGTTACCAAATTTATACTCTCCATCCAACGTATAGGGTTCGTGATTCACCAGAGTATAAAAGATCGAAAAGAAAGGTTTGCGATCTTTATCTAAGTCACGCAGCATTTTTTGAGCCACCACATGGTCATATACTCCCCATGAATTTCTCTTCTCATGGAGATGAAAATTACCATTGTCTACCACACGCTCCACCCCATGTGTAAACATGAATGACTTGAAATTATAAAACTGGCTCTGTCCACCATGATAGAAGGAAGTACTATAAGCCAATGAATCATACACCTGTCCTATCCCCGGAAGATTCTCATGCTTAGGAATATATTGGATAATACTTTCCGGTCCTTGAGAAGGAAAACCGCTCATAACGGCTATCATACCTTTGTCCGAACGGTCTGCCGCAGCATAAGCGCGACTAAAATATACCCCTTCACGCATCAGCCTGTCCAGATTTGTTGTGACACCTTTCTCTCCGCCCAACTCTTCAAACACCTGAGCTACCATGCCCTCCAGCAGGATTAAGACCACGTTAGGTCTATCGGTATTTAAAATCTGTTGTACCGTATCTTTACCCGTCGGCAACAAGGGTCTCACCAAAGTGTCCGCCTCCTCAAAAGACATAAACAGATAGGGGTTTTTCTTAGAGCTCTTGGTCATGTCCTTCATAAATGCCCAATACGTGTTTACCGCCAAATGGTTGGAAATCGTATTGTCCGAAAAGTACACGGCACTCGGGTTTAAGGTGGCACGACCATACCCTCCACGAATAAAGGTAAATAGCACAAAAGCTCCCGAAACCAAAAGCACTACAGTACCCGAAAAATTATGCTCTTTATATTTGGCAAAGCGAACAACAAGCCAATGGTATGAATAGTGTGCGATAAGAAAAAAAAGCACGATGGTAATGACTGCTAGAATAACCATTCCTCCATCCACCGAACTCGACACTCCCCCAACCGTTCCAAAGCCCAACTTAATAGCCCTTTTGCTGATTTTCTCTCCCCACGCCTCATAAAGAGGAGTATTTACCACCGTAATGAGCGCAAAGATTATGGTAGGAAACAATGTGTATCCTCGTAGCCACCAAGGTGACACCGGCCTTCTGATAAACAATAGTTGGACAATGTAAAATAAAAAAGGAATAGCGATTAGATAGCAAGCCAAGGAGGCATCAAGCCTCAAGCCATACAGATATGAAAAGAAAATCTCTCCCTTCTCTTCAAACTTAGTCCAGTTGTTGATCAAAAATACTGTCCTATCAAAAAGACATAATATGTACCAATATAGAAAGTAACTGAATAGAAACAATATATTGGAACGCCACGCCGGTTGACTCATACTCAAATAAAAAATATAAATTTCCGCCAAACAAAAAAATCCCCCAAAAGTAAAAATATTAAAGTACAATTATTCTAACTCTATATCATTTTTTGTTTTATTGCATACCTTTAAGTCCTCTGAAATCCGTAATTTTGTACTTCAATTTTTGAACGATTTTAACATGAGTATAGCAAAGACTTATAATCCGAAAGAAGCAGAAGAAAAATGGTATTCTTACTGGATGGAGAACGGCTTTTTCCGTTCTGTTCCGGATGAACGCGAACCGTACACCATCGTGATGCCACCACCTAACGTGACAGGGGTGTTGCATATGGGACACATGCTAAACAACACCATTCAGGATGTGTTGATACGTCGTGCACGTATGCAAGGTAAAAATGCATGTTGGGTTCCGGGAACTGACCACGCTTCTATCGCCACGGAGGCTAAAGTCGTTGCCATGCTTAAAGAAAAAGGAATCGACAAAAAATCGTTAACCCGTGACGAATTCCTCAAGCACGCATGGGAATGGAAAGAAAAATATGGAGGTATCATCCTCAAACAGCTCGAAAAACTTGGTGCCTCATGCGACTGGGAACGTACCAAGTTCACCATGGATCCAGACCTTTCGGAAGCTGTAATAGACACTTTCATCAAGCTATATAAAGAAGGATATATATACCGCGGGGTTCGTATGGTAAACTGGGACCCACAAGGCAAAACCGCCCTTTCGGACGAAGAAGTTATCCGTAAAGAAGTAAACCAAAAACTTTATTACGTCCGCTATAAAATCAAAGATTCGGACAAATATATTATTATCGCCACAACACGTCCGGAAACCATCATGGCCGACACGGCAATATGTATCAATCCAAACGATGAGCGCTACACATACCTTAAAGGTAAAACTGTAATCGTTCCTTTGGTAAATCGTGAAATTCCGGTAATAGAAGACGAATATGTGGAAATGGAGTTCGGTACAGGATGTCTTAAAGTGACACCTGCACACGACCTTAACGACTACGAGCTAGGCATCAAACACAATCTTCCGGTAATTGATATCTTAAATGATGACGGAACCTTAAACGAAAATGCACAGATCCTCGTAGGCGAAGACCGCTTCATCGCCCGCAAGAAAGTCGCAAAGCTCCTTGAAGAAGCCGGTCAGATCGAAAAAATTGAAGATTACAAGTCGCAGGTGGGATTTTCCGAACGTACAGACGCTGTCATTGAACCTAAATTGTCTATGCAGTGGTTCTGTAAGATGGAAGAACTAGCAAAACCTGCTCTGAAATATGTGGAAGATGGCACCATCAAATTTATCCCTGAAAAATTCTTTGCTTCATATAAGCATTGGATGGAAAATGTTAAAGACTGGTGCATCTCACGTCAGCTATGGTGGGGACATCGTATCCCTGCTTGGTACAACGACAAAAATGAATGGGTAGTAGCCAAAACAGAAGAAGAAGCTCGCAAAGAGTTTGAAGCACAAGGAAAATCTGTTTCCGGAATTCGCCAAGATGAAGATGTGCTCGACACTTGGTTCTCTTCAGGACTATGGCCTATGTCCGTATTCGATGGAGTACGTAATCCAGATAACGAAGATTTCAAATACTACTACCCTACCAACGATTTGGTGACAGCTCCGGAGATTCTGTTCTTCTGGGTAGCACGTATGATTATCATGGGCCACGACTACACGAAGAAACCTCCTTTCCGCAACGTGTATCTTACAGGTATCGTACGCGATAAGCTAGGTCGCAAGATGTCAAAATCGTTAGGCAACTCTCCAGATCCTATAGAGTTGATGGAGCAATACGGTACAGACGGGGTGCGTGTAGGCATGTTGCTGTCATCCCCTGCCGGCAATGATTTGATGTTCGATGTATCGTACTGCGAACAAGGACGCAATTTCGCTAACAAAATCTGGAATGCTTTCCGCCTAGTGAAAGGATGGGAAGTAAAAGAAGCCTCTGCTACGACCACCCAAAAGACGGCCGCAGTCTGGTTCCAAAACCGCTTTAACCAAGCCGTAGCAGAAATTGACGAACACTTCGCTAATTACCGTCTTTCAGACGCCTTGATGGCAACATACAAATTGATTTGGGATGATTTCTGCTCTTGGTACCTGGAATTGGTAAAACCTGCTTACCAAACTCCAATAGAATCTGAGACCTTAGAGACGGTCAAAAACTTCTTCCAGAAGGTACTGACATTGGTACATCCATTCATGCCTTTCATCACCGAAGAGCTATGGCACGATGAGCTTTTCGGCACTCGTGACGCTAAAGATTGTATTATCGTAGCTCCATACCCTAAAGCTGAAGGATTTGACGAACAGATTATCAAAGAATTCTCTACCGTTCAGCAAATCATTTCTGAAGTACGTAATATCCGCAACTCAAAAGGTATCTCTCCGAAAGTAGCGTTACCTTTAGCTATCAATAATACAGATATTGACTTCGCTAAATATCAGGAGTCCATCATCAAGCTGGCTAATATCTCTGAACTTACTTTCGTAGGTGAGAAGGTTGCCGGCGCCATCAGCTTCATTGCTGGCAAAACAGAATGTTTCGTAAAACTTGCTTCTGACAACATTGATGTAGAAGCAGAACGCGAACGTATTAACAAGGAACTCGAATACTTAAAAGGTTTCTTGACTTCGGTAGAGAAAAAGCTTTCTAACGAAAAATTCGTTCAGAACGCCAAACCGGAAATCGTACAAAATGAAAGAAACAAAAAAGCTGATGCCGAAGCAAAAATTAAAATATTGGAAGAAAGCTTGGCTAATTTAGGATAGTATCTAGCACAAATAGATCTTTACAAAACCTTACCTTAAGCGTAAGGTTTTGTTTTATCATAGAAACCAAAAAGCCTGCATACACTGCAGGCTTTTTCTGTATATACCAAATCGAATAAAATGAAAATAAACTTACTTATGCACCATGATATCGGTTAGCCCGTCTGAAGGTACCCAAATCATTAAAACGAACACCATGTTGGCGCATAATCTCATGTGCCTTCTTTCGGGCTATATGACGTAAATAGAAAGTCTCGTTGACCACAAAGTGATGTATGGCATGTGTCCATCCGAAAAAGAAGCAAAACAGCTGAAACGGAAAAGTCCACCACACATTCAACACCTGAGTCTGCTCAATAACATTCCCCTGCTCTACATCCCCAAAATAATGAAGATTCGAGGTAATAAAGTGCAGGCAAAATTGACGTAACAGATTCGGCAGAAGAATAATATAGATAACTGGATTTAACCATTCTAACATGTACTGAATACTATCGGAAAATACCCACGTAAATCCGTACGCTTCGTGCAGAAAATTCAGAAGAATATTTGTGAAGAATACATATAGTATCACATGTGAAAGAATAGTAAAAGGAATAAGGCCGAATACGCCGCTGAGCTTAAGTTTTTTGGCAGTTTGAAACTTCAGATTACCCTTATCTACTTCTCTCTTTATATCCCTAAAAAGACCGAATACACGCAAAATATTTCCTATCACCAAATCCGGCGTAAAAAGCAATCGCTTTAAGCTCCATTTTTCACCATTGGTAACACCACGTTCTTCTACATCGTGTAACGTACCCGAAAATTTATGGTGATGGAAATGTAATACCCTGCGGAACCAAGGATTCAACGTCAAAGGTCGGACAAGCCATACCGTCAACAGCATGATATTGTGCACAATCTTATTATTTTTAAAATAGATAAAATGGATAAGGTCATGCTCCAATTCGTGCAACACACCAAAAAGAAATGCATTACCTACTATCAAACCCCACGCCGGTAAAGTTCCTTCATACCACAACCACCCCAGCACACCACTCATCACCAGACATACTAAAAAAATAGTAAATCCGATAAAGTTTTGATAACGCAAAAAAGGATACTTCTCCTTTAACGCCTGATAAGACGCTATAATCTCTCTACGTATTATATTCGTTTTTTGCTGATGTGTCACGCTATACTATGTGTTTTTGTTTAGACAAAGCTACCGAATAATAATTAATCCATCCTCATATTAAAGTAAGATAAATGAGAATGTCTGTTCTGAATAAAGTTATGACTTTTCGATTTTATCCTAGTAAAAAAGCCTGATGAAAAATCACCAGGCTTTTGTACCCAGCGCTCGGGTATATGGCGGGGGCTATCATCAAAAAATTTCCGTGGCCAATGCTTAATAATTGGTGGTTGTGGCAGGGATCGCAAGATTTTAATATGCTTTAATTTACTTTTTTATTAAATAAGTGATTGGGTTTAGGATGTTTTCAAAAAACTTGTGCTTTGTCATTTGGCAAAGTACAAGTAATAGAATTATGCAAATAGCGATTAATTCAATTAAGCTTGGTTGATAATTTAGACGTTTGTAGATCTGAGGAAAAACCTCATAAACTATTACGCTGTGAAATATATAAATCGTCAATGTGTGTTTTCCGTATTCAGCAAATGCTTGGATTTTAGGGGTAATATTGATTGCGACAATAACTAAGATGCTTGCTATAAGATATTGGAATAATCGTAATCCAATTCCAAGAATATTTGAATTAACAAATTCATAAGATGAAGCCCCTTTGAAAAGGATATTTAGTGCAGGATAGTATGGTGAAGAAATATAAAACAGCAATAGGGTAATTAGTAACGTTGGAAATATATACAATTTAGATATTTCCCTAATTTTTTCAATCCAATTACCATTTGCATAACACCCTACAATGAAAAAAGGAAGAAAAACAAATGTTCTTGACAATGATAAAGTTCTATCTATAAGTGGGAATAACCCTACGATTATTGAAATTATTACAGTTAGAATGATAAAGCATTTTTGAATTTAAATTATAGGAACAATTAATACAGCAATGGTTCTCCAAAAAACTAAACTTAATAGATACCAAAGTGAAAGAATTGGAGTGAAAATTTTTAGGAAATCGATAGGTGCTTTATATACAAAAAAATGAAAAAGCATCCAGGATAGTTGACAGACGAAATATATCTCAAGTAGTTTTATATTGCCTTTTAATAATTTATCCCAATTATAGCTTTTGGTAAAGTAACCGGATATGAAGGCAAATAATGGCATATGAAAAGAATATAAAAAAGTATAAAGCCATTTTATAGTTTGATCTGAATTATAGAAATATTCAATGATATGTCCGAAAACTAACTAAAGAAATGATTATGAATTTTAAAAGAATCAAAAAATATATTTCTTGCCATAGCACAAAAATATGGTTTAGAAATGAAAATTATTATATTTTAATAAAATTAGAGGGAGGATAAAGTGAGAATAGGAGAAAAAGGTGATAAAATGACTTATCAAGACCTTACCGCAGACGATATTATTGAGTTGTCCCAAAGTATTAACGTTAATTCTCAAAGGATACCAGCTGTTCCAGCAGGTGCATTACCGACACCTTCAGAACCAAATTCGTATATGGTTGCGACTGATGTGGGGGCTTATACTTATGGTGGCACAACAATAGGAACAAATAAATATACATCAGCTGGAGCATCAGCACGAGCGTCTTTAGTTTCAAAAGGTTGGACAATTACAGATGGAGGGTTAGTTTAATGGATTACACAATAGAAAACGGCAAATATTACAAGGTATTAGGTGCCGATGGTAAATTGATAACTTTTGGAGAATTAAGTGAAGGAGAAGTGTTATCTACTAATGATAATGTAGAGTTTATTTCAAAAGAGGAGTTTGAGCAATTAAATCCTCTATAATTATACTTAAGATAGTTAGTCCCGTCTAATAGGCGGGACTTAATATAAATTGAAAAAAATAAAACAAAAACAACAAAGCCTTACTTCGGTAGGGCTATACTACATTCCATCTTCAATATCATCTCCAATTTACTTTCTTCATCTAAATGAGCATATCGTTGGGTCGTTTCTATTTTGGAATGGCCCAATATTTCTTTCAAGGCATATATATCCCCTACTGAAGTCATGAAGAGATATCCGAACGTATGTCTGCCAACATGAGAAGTGAGTCGTTTCTTGATACCCGCAAGCCTGGCAATATCCTTCAATGTACGATTATACTCCTGCTGCGTAGGGAGTTGGAAAAACTTATTGAAAGTGTCGGATATTAATTCCTTAGCAATGGGCGCAATGGGTATTTTGATGGTCTTAGGCTTTTTTGCCCTGTTTTTGTACATGGTAAAGAATAGGAAGTTATCGGATAGCATCCAGCTTTTGTTTGACTCATATACATCAGAAATACGTAACCCTGTAAAGCATGAAAACAAGAAGGCTTTCAGCACACTCTGATCCGATTCTTTCAGTACATTAGAGTGATACAATGACATAAGGCTGCTTATTTCCTGCCTATTGAGAAAGATTGTTGGAGTTTCAGAATATTTGTTCTCGAAGTTTATAGCTTCCGAGTCTACATGTATAGTAGCCTCTTCATTCGCTATTTTAAGCAAGGCTTTCACATCTTTGATCCTCGTCCATACAGTATTAAAACTATTACCCTGCTTTTTCAGATAAGACTTGAAGTTACTCATCCACCTTTTGTTTATCTGGTCAAAGCGGACATATGGAGCAAACTCCCTAATCCTCCCTATTGTAGAACCATAATTGCGGTAAGTTTGATAAGATATCAGACGCTTCTTATATAGCTCTTTCCTACGAAGCTCGAAATAAGCAACGACTGATTTGGTAGAATCCGCGAAAATAATTTCACGCTTTAAATCTTCTATCGTCAATAGTCTGTTAGCAAGTCTGTATGTTTTGGCTATCTCATTGAGCTTGGCCCGTTCGCTCATGATGATAAGATTATAGTCATTACAGTCCGGGTCTCCTTTGAAACGTGGCAGAAGCGTCGAATTTTCAAAGTCTATTTTATCGGCCGGCCATTCCAGATTCAAAGGCTGGTAATACTTTCCAGGAGCACCTTGTGAAGATATATATATATGAATGTAAAGGCTGAATTACCGTTCCTCTTAACACGGTTGCGCCAAATGTACAGTTTCGTAGAAAACTTAAACATAGGTTCGGGTAAATTGTGTTTAACCATAGCCGAAATTTTATGTCTGCAAAATGTCTGCAAAACATATCGGCGTGACTACAAAATACCCGTGCCATTATCTGGCTCTACAGCCCATAAATGGGCTTTTAACGTAGAAAGGCGAGCTTTTTAAAGCTCACCTAATCCTTTTTGTACCCAGCGCCGGAGTCGAACCGGCACATCCGAAGATATTGGTGTTTGAGACCAACGCGTCTACCAATTCCGCCAGCTGGGCGTGCTGTCCTTCATTGTTGACGATGCAAATATAGAGCTATCCTCCATATTATGCAAGAAAAATATTCGTCTAATTTCTATATATACTGAAATTCAACACAATAATTTTTATATTTTTTTCAATGTGCCTTCTTTCGTTAGAATAAAGGCTTCCTCTAGCCTTTCTTAAAGTAAAAAAGAAAAAAATAAGCCTACCCTTCATTACGATCAGGCAGGCTTTCAACAAGATTTTTCGGACAATCTTCTCTTTAACGGGGAATTATTTCTTCGGTTCAACTTCAGATATCACATAAATATCCTCGTTGTCTCTTTTCTATTTTATACTTTTCTCTGGCAATACGTTGAATCTCGTTAGGATTATATTGTACATCCTTAATAGCCTTTTCGAGGTTGATGATTTCGTTCGTATAGAACTCTTTCTCGTATTCCAGCTTACTACGTTCTTTCTGATAACCGTACTGTGTAGCAAAGTCGTATCGGTCAAAAAAGCACATCCATATTAGAAAGGCAAATCCTGCTATTAAAAATTTGTTTTTGACTAATGATACGGCTCTTTCCATGACACAAAAATAAAACAATAGTTTACAATATATTTAGCATTAAATATACCGATTTTCCAAATAATAAAAAAGGAGAAACTTACGTCTCTCCTTTTTTATATGGAATTGTTTTTTTCTTACTTTTTGATGGCGTATTTGAAGTTTTTACCGATGAAGCGAGCGTTTTCTCCTAATTCTTCTTCGATACGTAACAATTGGTTGTACTTAGCCATACGGTCCGAACGTGAGATTGAACCTGTTTTTATCTGACCGCAGTTCAATGCTACCGCTAAATCAGCAATAGTAGAATCTTCTGTTTCTCCAGAGCGGTGTGACATCACCGAAGTGTATCCTGAATTTTGTGCCAAAGTAACCGCATTGATTGTCTCTGTCAATGAACCGATTTGGTTCACCTTCACCAAAATGGAGTTGGCCGTATTGGCATCGATACCTTGCTGCAAACGTTTAGTATTAGTCACGAACAAGTCGTCACCTACCAATTGTACTCGATCACCTATTTTGTCTGTCAACAATTTCCAGCCGGCCCAGTCGTCCTCTGCCATACCATCCTCGATAGAGATGATAGGATATTTCTGCGTCAATTCAGCTAGATATGTTGCTTGTTCTTCACTGCTACGTACCGCACCTTTATCACCTTCGAACTTAGTGTAGTCGTATTTGCCGTCTTTATAGAATTCTGATGAGGCACAATCTAACGCCAAGCAAACATCCTCGCCTGGTTTGTATCCTGCTGTTTCAATAGCTTTAAGGATAGTTTCTATAGCATCTTCTGTACCATCGAAAGTAGGTGCAAAACCACCTTCGTCGCCCACTGCCGTAGATAGGTTACGGTCGTGAAGGATTTTTTTCAATGTGTGGAAAATCTCAGCCCCCCAACGCAATGCTTCAGAGAAAGATGGAGCCCCCACAGGCATAATCATAAATTCTTGGAAAGCGATAGGTGCATCCGAGTGAGACCCACCGTTGATAATGTTCATCATCGGAATAGGTAAAGTATTAGCATTTACCCCTCCGATATAGCGATATAAAGGCTGTCGTGATTCCTGAGCAGCAGCTTTAGCTACAGCCAAAGAAACTCCCAAAATCGCGTTAGCGCCTAAATTTCCTTTATTTTCAGTACCGTCAAGATCGATCATGATCTTGTCGATAGCGTTTTGCTCGAAAACATCTACACCTACTAATGCCTCAGCAATTTTAGTATTTACGTTTTCTACTGCCTTTAAAACACCTTTCCCTAAATATTTTGATTTGTCACCGTCACGCAATTCAACCGCTTCGTATGCACCTGTTGAAGCTCCCGAAGGAACCGCAGCACGTCCTACAAAACCATTTTGTGTTGTTACATCAACTTCTACTGTTGGATTACCACGCGAATCTAAAATTTGACGCGCTTTAACATCGATAATTAAACTCATTGTATTTTAATTGGGTTTATGACTTTGTTCAACAATACACTTAGTGTATTTCGGACACTAATATACTAATTATAGTCTTTTTTCCAAAAATAAGTAATTATTACCATTTTTTATGTATTAAACAATGAAAAGCCTTCAACCGGGGAGATTGAAGGCTTCACTAACTAACCAATTATTAACCTAAATTATGAAGTACTAAAGCATTTTCAATTCCTGTGCCAAAACCATTTACCTTTTCCAATCTTAACATAGATTTAACATTAAAAAGTCGCGAAGCATCAAATTATAGTTACCTTTGCTGCATGGAAATTTCGACGATACTACAAAAGCTACAGATAGAACATCTGAACAGCATGCAGGAAGAAGTACTGAGGCAATTTCGTGCCCATCAAGACTTTATGCTGTTGGCTCCTACCGGCTCAGGAAAAACCTTAGCATTTGCTTTATTAGTAGCACGACTTGATCGAGGAGAAAAAAAACTCTTGTCAATGTCTTATCGTCGTTCCTACACGTGAACTGGCTCTACAGATCGAACGTGTCATCCGGTCAGTCATGGAAGGACATAAAGTCGTATGTGTCTATGGTGGTAATGATAGCCGCCTGGAAAAGAATAAGCTTAAAGATGCCCCCACAGTGCTAATTGGCACTCCCGGCCGTATAATTTATCACATTGAAAAAGAACACTTTTCCACCAAGCATATTCATACTGTGGTGCTTGACGAGTTTGATAAGTCTCTGGAATTAGGTTTTCAGGAGCAGCTCAAGTTTATTGTGGAAGCCTGCCCCCAAACCCGTCAAAAAATCCTTACCTCAGCAACCTTTCATGAAGAATTGCCTGACTTTGTGACATTGCGTCAGGTAATCACGGTAAACCGATTAGTTTCACATGAAAACCAACCGAACCTTCACTTCTTAAAAGTCATCTCTCCCGCACAACATAAACTGAAGGCTCTTTTTAATCTACTTTGTCAGCTAGAAGACAAGAAAGTACTCATTTTCTGCAACCACAGGGACGCAGTAGATCATATCTCCGAACTATTGGATGACAGAGGCATCATCCATGATGTATTTCATGGAGGCTTAGAACAACGTGACCGTGAATTGGCAATCTTGAAATTCAGAAACAACAGCAACAGAATCCTGCTGACCACAGACCTCGCGGCGCGAGGACTCGACATCCCTGAAATAGACGTCATCATACACTACCAGCTTCCAACGAAGGAAGATGCTTTCATTCATAGAAACGGACGAACAGCCCGTATGAATGCCACAGGTGAGGTTATCGTCTTATTGAAGCCGGATGATATATTTCCTTATCTACCGGAAGGCGCTGAAGAGCTGCACATCCAGCATGACCTTCCCTTACCTCCCAACACCTCGTTCTGTACGCTTTATGTTCCCTTGGGCAAGAAACATAAAGTCAACAAGATTGACTTTGTCGGTTATATCCTGAAAATAGAAGGGATATCGAAAGATGATTTAGGACTTATAGAGGTGAAGGATAAAGAATCCTATATCGCCGTCCGTAGAAATTTAGCAACAAAAATCATCCAAGAAGGAAGCAACGGAAAGATAAAAGGTAATAAAGTGAAGTTCAGCCGCACCTAAAAACAGTGCGATTCTTAAAGTTGACTGTTGATAAATGTCAACACTTCTCTAGGGACTAATGTTTCAACGCTACCACCATGCAATAGGATGTCTCGTACAATGGTCGATGAGATGTACGATTTGTCCGCCTTGCTAAGCAGGAAGAACGTTTCAATTTCAGGGGCCAAAACTAAATTGTTTTGAGCTATAGCATTTTCAAAATCCAAATCCGTGCTATTCCTCAAGCCTCTTAAAATATAACGAGCATTTACCTTCTTACAGTAATCCACCGTGAGACCTGAAAAGGTTTCAACAATTACTTTACTTTCATCCTTATATACTGCTGTAATAGCTTTTTTTCTTGTTTCGAAGTCCAACAATCCTTTCTTCGAAGAGTTGACTCCTATAGCGATGTAGATTTTGTCAAAAAGAGGCAATGCTCTGTCCACCAAATCTTTATGCGCTAGGGTAAATGGATCGAAAGAGCCCGGAAAAACTGCTATTTTCATACGCTATTTATTTTGATAAAAACTGAAGGATGAATATCCGTATTTTCTTGTCTCTTCGAAAGACGGATGTTCCACTAAAACACGTGTCGACGGATGTTCCACCACCAAAATACCTTGAGGTTTCAACAGACCTCCTTCTATAATCAACTGAGGCAGCTGAGGCAGCTGAGGTAAATCGTACGGAGGATCCGCAAAGATGAAATCGTACTGTTTCTTGCAGGATGAGATAAACTTAAACACGTCAGACCTTACCGTTTTGATATTTAAGTCATAGCGCTTAGCGACGTCTTTTACATAAAGCAAACATTTACCATGGGCGTCTACCGCATCGACAGTAGCTACTCCCCGCGAGGTCAGCTCATAAGATATATTTCCTGTACCACAGAAAAGATCCAAGCACTCACACCCCTCCCAGTCCAGCTGGTGTTGCAAAATGTTAAACAGCGCTTCCTTCGCCAAATCTGTGGTAGGACGTACCGGCAGGTTGGCCGGCGGATTCAATCTTATCCCTCCTATCTTCCCTCCTATGACGCGCATACCACCAACTCCTCTAAAATACTAAACTTATGTATAGCTTGAGTCACTTCCTCATTCTCCGAATGCCAATTTCCTGCTATCACTAAAGGTTTGACCTCTTCTCCATAAAAAGCTAATCGCTCTGCCCATACTGACGATAGAGAAACTCCCCCCAGCAGTATTTGCTTATACTTACCTTCGATAGAGAAATTTTTCATAATACTTAAGACGAAGTAACTCAAATCCTCCAACGTTTTTACTTCATAGGTATTATATATCCTCAATTCTCCATGAACGAGAAGAAACAGGTCTGCAGATGAATCATTGACATATACCCCCAATACGGATTCCGCTTCATCTTGATGCTTCCATGCCTGATGAAGGACGGCTTCAAAATGAGGTACAATGTTCACATTAGGGAAAAGCCTTCTCCAGCGGCTTTGCAAAGCAGGTTCAATCTGATAAAGTGCGGTAATCCCTTGTTCCGAAAACTGTTTCACAGCAATATGCTCTACTTCCGTATGTACAAAATAATCGGTATATAGGGACAAATCGTCAAGCGAAAACACTTCCGAAGGAATCCAGATTATATTTTGATGAGGTAGGGAGACATATACGTGCTCAAAAGGCATACTCAACAACCTTGCAGCCTCCATAGATGGATTCTCATTGTCATACGACAAACACACAACCACCTCATTATCTTTGTTTACCACCGCAAGATGGTCTTCCTTAAGCCCTCCCTGTATGAATAACGTATACGAGTTTAAGTATTGTAAATGAAAATCTACTGATATATAATTCATCAAAATATGGATTTTTGGCTGCTGATATCCATCAGCTATCTAACAAAAATAGCTTTTAGAATTGAATTGACCAACCTTTTTGAATAACTTTGGGTGTGTACGTCAAAAATCTGCTTTCCCAATATTTTTCATGGACTCCTACTGCACAGCAGCAGGAAGTTTTCGAACGTCTGGCTGAATTTTTGCACACCTTCTCAAAAGAAAGCTGTTTTATTCTGAAAGGTTATGCCGGAACAGGAAAAACGACCATTATATCCACTTTGGTGCAGGTCCTTCCCCGCCTCAACAAAAAACCTGTACTTCTGGCTCCTACAGGCAGGGCGGCTAAAGTGATGAGTGCCTATTCCGGGCGAAAAGCATTGACCATTCATAAAAAGATTTACCGAAAGAAGAATGCCTTATCCTTTCAAATGGATTTTGAGCTTGCGGACAATATGCACGAGGACACCCTTTTCATTGTGGATGAAGCTTCCATGATCACCCACGAAGGATTCAGCATATTCTCCGACGGAGTATTGTCCGACCTTATAAGGTATGTGCAGTCAGGGAAAAATTGCACCCTGATGCTGGTAGGTGACAGTGCACAGCTCCCTCCCGTAGGACTACACTATAGCCCGGCATTGGATACAACTTATATGGAGAGTCATTTTCATCTTCATGTATTCTCTTACGAAATGACAGATGTGGTAAGACAAGAAAAAAATTCCGGAATATTATACAATGCCACCAAAATCAGAAATGAGATTCGACTGGACGACGATATGGTGACGTACAACTATCCGCAATTTGTCACTAAAGGATTTAAAGACATTTTCCGAATGACGGGAGACAGACTCATCGAAGGGTTACACTATGCCTACGACAAATACGGCATAGAAAACAGTATCGTCATCTGCAGGTCCAATAAGTCCGCCAACCTCTATAATAGACATATCCGCAATCAGATCCTCTTCCGCGATGAAGAAATATCAGGTGGCGATATTATCATGGTTGTCCGCAACAATTACTATTGGCTGCAGCAGCATGATGAAAATCACACGGGCTTTATCGCAAATGGAGATATGGCAGTCGTCAAAAAGGTGAGTAATATCCATGATATGCACGGATATCGATTTGCTGACCTTTACCTCGAGTTTATGGATAACAACGAGGGAGACGCCATCCGCTGTCGGGTAATCTTAGACAGCATCTATGCTGAAGGCGCACAACTCTCTTTCGAAGACCAACAAAAGCTATATCAAAGTATAGCCCAGGATTATGAGGATATCCCAAGTAAAAAAGACCGACTGGAGGCTATAAAGAAAGACCCATACTATAATGCTCTGCAGATAAAGTTTGCCTATGCTATCACCTGCCATAAAGCTCAGGGTGGTCAATGGCCTTTGGTTTTTATCGATCAGGGATATATGACCGATGAGATGCTCACTACAGAATTTATGCGATGGCTATATACAGGCATCACTAGGGCTACCAAAGAACTTTTTTTTGGTCAATTTTAGCGATAAATTTTATACTATATCGTAACCCTTCCTCCGGTTGCCGGAATGGTTGCTCCCGAAATATAAGAAGCTGCCTCCGAAGCTAGAAACACATATATAGGGGCTATTTCTGCCGGCTGGCCGGGACGTCCCATAGGAGAGTTCGTTTCTCCAAAATTTTCGTGATCCGGAATAGTACTAGGAATTAAAGGTGTCCAAACAGGACCGGGAGCAACAGCATTCACCCTTATTCCCAATTTATCTTCCATGAATTTCTGTGCAAGACTGACCGTGAAGTTTTGGATAGCACCTTTTGTAGCAGCATACGGAAGCAACGATGGATTAGGATCATAAGCATTCACGGACGTGGTATTGATAATCGAACTTCCTGCGAGCATATGAGGCTTAGCATACTTTACCAAAAAGAACATAGCTCGGATATTTGTTTCGAACGTTTTATCCCACTCTGCGGCATCTATTTCTTCCAAGGTGTCATACGACATTTGATAGGCAGCATTGTTGACAAGCACATCTATCCTTCCAAATGTATTTACCGTTCGATTTATAATCTTCCGGCAGTGACGTTCTTGACGTATATCACCTCTTATCGCAATACCTTTCACTCCGGCTTCCTTTATCCATTTTAAGGTGTCCTTAGCATCTTGATCTTCGACCTTATCCTTATAGCAGATGACGATATGGCCTCCTTCTCGTGCCATGCTATAGCCACAGCCTTACCTATTCCCGAATCCCCTCCAGTGATGATACAAATCCTATCTTTCAACTGTCCATGTCCCCTGTAACTTTCCTCACCATGATCTGGACGTGGTTCCATACGGGAGGTCACTCCCGGCACAGGCTGAGATTGCTTCTTAAAAGGTGGCGTAGGATATTTCTTTATCGGATTTTTGATTTTTTTCTCTTTCATAATCAATATATTTTATGTGCCTTCCCTTTTATAACATCTTAGCTCCGTAATCGTTCAAAGTAGACTCTATACTTAAATTTTTACAAGATAAAATCATAAAGCCAGCGGAAGATAAAGTAAATTAGGGGCTAAAAGACTTCAAAACTTATTAACAACCAATATGAAACGAATATTAATCGGCTTATTCACCGTATTTGTAGGCTTGAGCTATGCTCAAGAAAAGAAAAACCTCGTAAAACCTAATTATCAGCTAGCCGCAAAATTCAGTCCCGCCAAATTGCGGACGATGATTTTCTCTACCGAGGTAAAACCAAACTATATCAATCGTGGCGAAAAGTTTTGGTATGAATACAGTACCTCCGCAGGGAAAAAATGGTATATCGTCGATCCGGTAGCAAAAAAGAAAAGTGAGCTTTTTGACAACGCTGACATGGCAGCCAAAGTAACGGCCATAGTGAAAAACCCTTTCGATGCTCAACATCTTCCGCTTCAAAACTTACGTTTTGTGGACAACAGCGACCATTTGATTCGTTTTGAAGTACAAAGCACCAAAGACACCGTAAAAAGCAAAGAAGAAATCAAGAAACTTACAAACAAAAAAGATACACTCAAGAAGAAGTTGTTTCATTTTGAATATAACATCTTGTCTAAAGAGCTAAAAGAGATAAGCGACACCACGAAAGAAAAAGCAACACCTTTCTGGGCAACCTTCAGCCCTGATACCAGTAGAATCTACTACGCCAAAAATTACAACATCTACTGGATGGACTACAAAAAATTACCTTAAAGCATTAAAAGACGAAAAAGACAGCACTATCGTCGAGCATCAGGTCACCAAAGATGGTGTACAATACTATGCTTGGGGTGGCGACCAATACAGCACAACCACAGGCGATAGCAAATCTTTACGCGAAGAGCAATTCAAACGCAGACCAATACGTCTACTATGGTCTCCTGATGGAAAACATTTCGTCATCACGCGTAAAGATAACAGACATCTGTCGGCTCTATGGGTTATTCACAATGTGAACAACAAAAGACCACAGCTGGAAACTTACAAATATCTAATGCCAGGGGAAGTGGATTCTACTGAAACCGAGCTCTACATCTTTGATGTAGCTTCTCATCAGCCTAAAAGAATCAATGTTGCTGCCTTTAAGAACCAAACGCTGACCTTGTGGAGCAAAGATGCTAGCAAAGACAATTTTAAAGGTAAATATTATATCAACTATTGGTTGGGCAACAGCCAGGAGTTTTATATGGCTCGCTCCTCACGTGACCTAAAGCGCATAGACCTTATAGCCGTAAATATAAACGGTACCCATCGTGTGCTTGTGGAAGAAAGGATGAACGTGTATATAGACATCCGAAAACCAAAATTGATAGCAGGAGGAAAACAGTTTATCCACTGGTCACAACGTGACGGTTGGGGACATTTTTATTTGTACGACATCTCCGGAAAACTTATCAATCAGATTACAAGAGGAGAATATAACTGCAATGAAATATTGGCATACAACGAAAGTACAGGAACTCTATATTTCCAAGCTAATGGATTAGAGAAAGATATAGACCCTTATTACAACTTCCTGTATGCAGTAAACAAAAACGGAGGAGCACCAAAACTTCTTACGCCTGGAAACTATGACCATCAGATTGAAAGTAACGAATATGGCAATTATTTTATAGATAATTTCTCTCGAGTTAATACAGTTCCTCAGTCAAACCTTTATTCTACTTCAGGACAGCTTATTATGAAGTTGGAAGAAGCTGATTTAAGCCAGCTTTTCGCAGCAGGATATAAGTTCCCTGAACCTTTCAAAGTAAAAGCCGGGGACGGCATCACAGACCTTTATGGGGTGATGTACAAACCTTTCGACTTCGACTCTACAAAGACATACCCACTGATAGAATATGTGTATCCAGGACCACAGACAGAATCTGTAAACAAAAGTTTCGGACGAAGCATGGACCGCTTGGATCGTCTGGCACAGATGGGCTTCATTGTGATTTCCGTAGGTAACCGTGGTGGCCATCCCGCTCGTTCGAAATGGTATCATACCTACGGCTATGGAAACCTTCGTGACTATGGCCTGGAAGACAAAAAAGTGGCCGCAGAACAACTGGCAGATAGATATTCTTTCATTGACGTCAACCGGGTAGGTATCACCGGGCATTCCGGAGGAGGGTTTATGTCCACCGCCGCTATGTTGGTATATCCCGATTTCTTCAAAGTAGCAGTATCGGGTGCTGGAAACCATGAAAACAACATATACAACCGTTGGTGGTCGGAAAGACACCATGGCGTACAAGAGCAGATAACAGAAAAAGGAGATACTACCTTTATCTATAACATCAACAAAAACAGTGAGCTTGCCAAAAACCTTAAAGGAAAGCTCCTTATTGTTACCGGCGATGTAGATAACAATGTTCACCCGGCCAACTCCATCAGAATGGTGGACGCCCTCATCAAAGCAAACAAAAGATTCGATTTTGTCTTGTTGCCAGGACAAGCACACTCTTTCGGCAATATGACCGAATATTTTTTCTGGAAAATGGCAGACTACTTTGCTGAACATCTTTTAGGAGAGTCCAAAATGCATGAAGTGGACATCATGGAAATGAATAGGGAAAAACCATTAACACGATAATCCGTAGATGAATCCTGAAAAATTTTCTACAATAACTGCGGCACTTCTATCATCGAGTGCCGCCTCTCTAAAACAAGAAGTGCTTAAGGTCGCCACTATAAACGACCTGTTTGAGTTGGCAAATAGAGTTGAAGATGCACGAATATGTTTCAAAGCCAGCTGGGCTTTGGAACATATTCTTTTGTCTGAAAAGAAGTTGCTTCTAAGTTATGCCACACCTTCGATAGAAGCGTTTCTAAAAAATAAGCAACTGGAGCGCCCTAAGAAGCATCACCAAACTTATCATGGAGCTCTTATCGCTAAATTACCCTTTGACCCAAGAGCAAGAGGAAATAGATTATAAACAAAACATACGACATATTGGAAGATTCGGAATGTCCTATAGCCGTACGTTGCAATGGCTACAATATTCTATATTATCTATCCGTAAAACACTATTGGCTAATAGATGAGTTAAAAAACAAAATGCAGCTAGATATTGAAAAAAATCAATCCGCTGCACTTGTAAGCCGCAGTAAAAGTAATCTAATAAAAAATTAAAACGAATAATCTAACTCCTAAAGAATAGTAATTATACATATCCCCTTTTGAATCATTTGGTCGTCCATTCCATCCATAGGGTGTATATCCATCAATTTTATCATCTACCCCAAAATTTAATTGCATTTTAGGCACTATACTTATATAGCGTCCTTTTATATTATAGCCTTTATTCAATGGTATAGCAAAACCGAAAGACAATGATGGGAACACAGTTGATTTGCTTTTGGTGCTAAAAATAGGGACCCCATTCTCATCATAACTGTCTATTGGTCCATACGAATCTGGAGCAGCCGGATTTCTATATATATCTTGATAATGATTACTTAACCTATGCCATCCAAAATCGACAAACAATGCTTCGGCCATAGTTCCCATCAAACTAGGGACGGTATAACTTTCACCATTAAAAAAAGCTACAGGATGAAAAGTAAATACAAATCCAAAAGATTTAAATTCATTTCTGGAATGTCTATTTTCTCCATAACGTTCACTGTCAGTAATTAAAGAACCAAATCGTCCCTCAATGCCTATCAACAGTCCTTTCTTTAGCAAATAATCAAATTGAAGATAGACTGCAGATCCTGTTCCCACATTCTCTTGGATATCACCATATAATTTTGTTAAACCATAACCTGCCGTAATATGATATCTACTGACATTCCCTAATTTTCCATACAACGGAGGACAGTAAGACTGAGCAACTGATGTCAAACTTAACGTAGTAAGCAAAAAAGCAATAAATAATCTCATAGTCGTATCAAAATGAACTAAAACAATGTAGTTCCTTTATTATAGTTTATTTTTCCTAGGTGTCTGTATGCTAACTCCGTACACTCTCGCCCTCTAGAAGTTCGCATAATGTATCCTTCCTGTATTAAAAAGGGTTCATACACTTCTTCAATGGTACCTTCATCCTCTCCTACTGCCGTAGCTATAGTTTTCAAACCCACGGGTCCGCCCTTAAATTTATCAATAATTGTTGACAAAATACGGTTATCCATATCATTAAATCCTTTTACATTGGTGGGAGCCACCACGCGTTCAGGAC
>NZ_JXAC01000098.1 GCF_000814685.1 Sphingobacterium sp. T2 | reverse complement strand
ATTTTATAAAATTATAAACAAAACAACTTAGGAAAAGACAATGAATGAAATATGAATTAATCAAAAACAAAAAAAGGCAGTACACTCTAGTGACGCCTCAAATATTTAGAGCTCAAATCAGATTAATGATGAGCGTGCTCTTCCTCTTTTCCGCCAATTTCTTTGTACAATGCAGAAACTTTTTCCAATTGCGCTTCAGCAAATTTTTGCAACTCAGCATTTGTATTGCGGGTAAGCTGAGTCAATTTGAATTTTACTGTTGCTAACTCATGCTGTGCGTGGTGAATATAGTCGCCATGGCCGTGAGCAGCATGTGCATGTGCAGCATGTGCTGATGAATCTACAGCAGCAGAATCCGCATGCGCTGATTCATGCAATTGAGGAATACCCTTGATAGGGAAATCAATTTGATATGCCGTAGCGATAGAATCCAACACAGGAATCAATTCACTATAATAAGCTTTTACCTTTCCGGCCACCTCTGCCGCTTTAGCATCTCCAGATTTTTCAGCTTCTTCCGCAGATTTTACACCTACTAGAGCTGTCTCTCCTACTATCTGAAAGAAAGAGTAAGCATCGCCGTCTACTAATGTAGTATGAGTGTATTTCAATTGATTTTGCTTTGCAGTGTCATGAACGCATGAAGTCATCATTGAACCTGCACATAAAGCCGCAACGAATAATGTATTTAATTTCATGATTTATCAATTTATCGACCACAAAAATATAAAATAAATGCTAAAGTTGTTAATTCTTTCCAAAGAGTATTATGCTAAATTTCTTCCTGCATTTACTACTCCATAGATTGTGCGACTTATCAACTTTCTGTACACTTCTTGATGCTCCTCACTGAATCTTTTGGATTCTATTCCGCGGATAGCATAATGCTGAATAATGAGCAATGGCAATACGATCTTCTCTCTAGCCAAGATGGAGGCCCGCTCTATAGGATAATTTTCCATCAAGGTTTCAGCATTGCTTAGCTTTAACAGATATTTTTTTGTTCTTTTCGTACTCCTCATACAGCATAGTCCAAAAATCTCCAAATTCCTTATCTTCTTTCATATAAGAAGTTATATCGAAGTTGGATTTGGTCATAGACATCATACAGTTGTCGATCAGGGTATTGAAAAATCCTGAATTCTGGTACAGCTGTTTGACATATGACCAAAGGTTGTTTTCTTCAGCCCATTCCAAAGCCGTTCCTACGCCATAGAAGCCAGGAATATTCTGTTTGAGCTGGCTCCACGCCGTCACAAAAGAAATGGCACGCAAATCTTTCAGACGCAGCTCCTTATCCGAATTTCTCTTTACCGGCCGGCTGCTGATATTGATCGACGACAGCGCTTTCAGCGGACTAAGTTTTTCCAAGTATTTCAGGAACTTAGGATGATTACGCAACTCCATGAACTTGCGATGACTCTCGGAAGCTAGATCGTCGATTACACTCTTCTGCTTTTCGGTCAGTGTGTCGCTGCTGTTGGGCTTAATTTCGGATATCAGACCGGCATGCAACAGCTGCTCGATGTTGTACTGTGCTGTATCCAAAGAGCCATACTGACTACTGATTGTCTGTCCTTGAATCGTAAGCTGAATATGCTTGTTGGCAATTTCAGAGCCCATAGCCGCATAGAAACGCTGCGTCTTGCCACCTCCACGTGCTGGAGGTCCTCCACGCCCGTCAAAAAACACAAGATCAATATCATATTGTCTTGCCAGAGCCGTAAGCTCTACCTTTGCCTTATAAATAGACCAGTTAGCCATCAGATAACCACCATCTTTCGTGCTATCCGAAAACCCCAACATGATGGTCTGACGCTTTCCTCTACGCTTCAGATGCTCCGCATAGGCCTCATTATTATACAAGGTGTACATCACATCACGGGCACGTGCCAAGTCATCCACCGTCTCAAAGAGAGGAACAAAATCTATTGTCAACGTCTCTTTTTTCCATCCCTGCCATAAAAACAGCTGCATCAACCCTAAAATATCCGACGCCTGCTGACAGTTCGAAATGATAAAGCGCTGCGCCGCACGCTCACTACCCGCCTTCTGAATATCTTTAATAAGGCGAATGACTCCTAAAGTATCTTTCACCAGAGGGTCGGCATCCTCTTCATAGTCCAAAAGTTCTTCGTTGAAGATAAAGGCCTTCTGTTTTTCAGCTTCTTCTTTCTCTAGATCTGCAGCCTGAATACCGGTTTTGTCTGCATATTTTTCAACCACATATTGTAGCGTATTACGCAGCACTGAACTGTCCTGACGTATGTCCAACGTGGTGAAATAACATCCGAAAGTGTTGACCTTACGTATAAGATCTTCTACCAGTTCCACAAAAAGACCATTATGACTGGTCAGCAATACTTCTTTAATATTATGTAGATTTTCTAAAATCTTGGCAGTCTCATCCACTGGACATTCCACCGGATTGAAACTGTTGTTGTAAAACAGCTCTTGAAGATTCTCAAGATACTGTTCTACTCCACGGAACGTTATCCTGCGTTTCACCAAACGGAAATCGCGGTAATAACATCTGAACAGAATAGTACGCAACATGGTAGCTACCCTTTTGGTGCTCTCCACTGTAACGTTAGGATTACCGTCGCGGTCACCACCCGGCCAGAATCCCAGCTCGATAAGCTGCTTTACATCATCCGAAGGCAATTCCAGCTCGCTGTCAATCTTCGAATGTATGTTGGAAGTGACTTTATAGAATACGTTTTCCAGATACCAAGCTAGACTTACCGCCTCATCTACCGGAGTAGGTTTATTCTTATTGATAAAAGGAGTTTTTCCAAGCTGCTGTAACAACAGATGGATATTTTGAATATCGTTCTTTTTGATAGCTTCAATTAAGTCATTGATAATCCCTAACACAGGCCCCGGATAAAATTGTGTAGGGTGAGCGGTAAGCACCAATCGTACGGAGAAGTCCTTCAGCTTCTCCACGATCTGATTCTTCAACTTCTTGTCGGACTGCGCCAACTTGAAAAGCGAATCCAAACCAGCGGTTTCGTCAGTCTTCTCTAAAGCTTGGAAAGAAGAATCCTCCACCGCATCAAACAATACCACCTGACGCTCAATATATTGTACTATACGGAACAACAGGTCTATACGATCTTCTTCCTGAACATATTGTTCATACTGCCCGAAGAAGGAATCTATAATTTCTTCTGGGGCCAAGTGCTGCTCTACTCCTTGCTCACAATGCGAAGCAAAAAAAGGCAGTAAGGTTCCCGTATGTTTTACACGTTGAAAAGGTAGCGTCAAAAATAAACTTTTAAACAGCTCAAAACGTGTCAAAACTTCATTTTCGAAGACTACTTGCTTTTGACTTAATTTCATCAGAAAGGATTATATTTTAATGCTCTTAATATTATCTAGCTCAAAAATATACAATAATTGCAATAATACAAGCTATTTTTTATCAAAACAAAATCAAAACAACTGTTTTGATAAAAAAATATAATCCAAAAAACAACAAAAGACAGCCTTATCTAGACTGTCTTTTGTTACTTTCTTATTGTCTTCTTTGTTTAGCCTTTTTCTTGTCCTTTTTTTCTTTTTCTAGCTGTTTTTTGATGGTTCTTGTTTTTCCG
>NZ_JXAC01000097.1 GCF_000814685.1 Sphingobacterium sp. T2 | reverse complement strand
CTGTAGACAATATCAAACTGAAGCAATTAATTTAATTTTAGTTTGTAACATCTGATGATGTCTAACTACTAAAACAATATAAAATTGATACAGCATATATAAAAAAGAGATTTCTGGTTATTTCAATTCGTTTATAGGATATTTAGCTATAGGGCTGTTTTTGCTTATCAACGGATTGCTCATCTGGGTATTCCCTGACTCCTCAATTTTGGACAGCGGCTATGCCATGCTGGACTCTTTTTTCTCCCTAACCCCTTACCTGCTGTTGATGCTTATACCAGCAATCACCATGCAGAGCATAGCCGGAGAGAAGGCAAATGGCACCTTCGACCTTCTCCTAAGCAAACCTATCCGTTTTAGCGACATCGTGCTAGGTAAATTTTTAGGCAGTTATACTATTACTCTCCTAGCCTTACTACCAACACTCATCTATCCGGTATGCCTATATTTTATTGCCTCTCCGACAGGAAATATAGATATAGGAGGAACGATAGGTTCTTTTATTGGGTTGTTTTTGCTGGCGGCTTCTTTTGTAGCTATATCCATCTTTAGTTCCACTCTGACCCACACCCCTATTATTGCCTTCTTGGTGGCCGTAGTATTATGTTTTTTTGCTTATTATGGGTTTGACGCACTGAGCAAGTTTCCTATATTCTACGATTTTGACGATTTTGTTTCCTCCTTTGGGATACAGTCACATTATGAGTCGTTGAGTCGTGGAGTGTTAAGCGGCAAAGATTTCATCTATTTTGTCAGCATCATCCTTCTGTTTCTTGTTTTCTCCATAGGACACCTTGGTCGTAAGTTCCGCCAACGGAAAACCACTTTTTCCACCTATACCATAACTTTAATAGCGCTTTTTCTGGTAAATCAACCGGTGGTAACACAAGCTTTAGGACGTATTGATTTTACGGAAGACAAACGTTATACGTTAAGTCAGACAACCAAAGACATTCTAAAACAGGTTGACGACAACATCCATATCACCATCTTCTTGGACGGAGAACTTCCTAGTGGCTTCAAACGTCTTAAGACGGCAGCATTGGATATGGCCAATGACATTAAACATTATTCGCAATGGAAAAATTAAAGTAACTAATCTCATGAATCCGCAACAGGGGTCTGATGAGGAGCAACGTCAGCTGATTGAAGCATTGCTGGACCGCGGCTTGCAGCCTACGAACCTAAGTATAAGAACCAACAGCGGATTCTCCCAGAAGCTTATCTTCCCATACGCTATTGTAAACAAAGGTGAAAAAGAAATAAACATAAACCTCCTTCAGCAGCGCATGGGAATAAGCCCGGAAGAGGTACTAAACAACTCCATACAGAATATTGAATATGCATATATCTCGCTATTCGTAAAATCATGAAGGAAGCCCAATCCTATATAGGATTCACAGAAGGACATGGTGAACCTTCAGACTTGGAACTTTACGATGCCATGCAAACCTTCGCCACTACCCATCAGGTTGGAAGGATAAATCTGGATTCCTTAGAATTAAAAGATATACTCAAATTTTCACTTATCGTCATCGCAAAACCGCAGACCCGATTTTCTGAGAGCGATAAATACAAGCTGGATTATTATGTACGCCACGGCGGATCCATCATTTGGGCTATAGATCAAGTAAATGCCGATATGAAGCAAATGAGCCAATCTGGAGGACAACTGATCATCGGTAAAGAGCTTAACTTGGATGATATGCTGTTCCTATACGGGGCACGCCTTAATTACGATTTGGTGGCAGACCTCAACTGTGCGCAAATTCCGCTGACTGTAGGACAGGTAAATAACCAACCTCAAATTGAACTGACGCCTTGGCTGTTTTATCCTATCCTAATGCCGGTAAGAAATCATCCTATCATAAAAAATCTGGATGGCATCAAAACAGAATTCATAGGCTCTATAGACACCATTGCCAGTCCTTCCATCCAGAAAGAAATTATATTGGAGTCTTCTCCTTTCAATAAGTCGTTCAAAACAGGTGGCAATATCTCTCTGCAGATGGTAGAAGAACTGCCCGACCCTAACCTTTTCAAGAACAAGGAAAAGCCCGTTGCTGTCCTTCTTTCCGGACACTTTCCTTATATTTTCGATAATAGACCGGCACCAAAAGAAATTAAAGACGCTGTAGATTTAAAATCCATATCCAAACCGGCAAAAATGTTTGTCATTGCCGACGGAGATTGGCTGCTTAACCAAATCAACCCAAAGGATGGGTCGCCTTACCCATTAGGCTGGGACAGATACATGGAAAAACAATTTGCCAACAAATCTCTGTTGGAGAATATCGCTGATTACCTTACCAATGACGAAGATATCATCACTTTGCGCAACCGCGAAGTGAAATTACGGTTGTTGGATCAGGCTATCGTAAAGCGCGATAGGCTGAAATGGCAAATTGTCAATGTAGTGTCGCCCCTCCTTATCTTATTATTATTAGGCTGCATGCAGCAGCTTGTCCGCAGAAGAAAATACACCAAAAAAGCCGCTTGACAGCGACTTTTTTTGGTAACATGGAATAATATAAAGACATAGTAAAATTTTATTTTTTCATGCTTCCTGTTTCAGCAAGACGAATATGCCAGCTGAAAGCCTCTTCCAAGAGGTGTGGTGTATGTCCTCCACGTTTGCACGCTCTATCGAAATACGACTGTAACTCTTCCTTATAATCCGGATGGACACAGTTATCAATAATTTTCTGTGCTCTTTCACGTGGAGCCAAGCCTCTAAGATCCGCCAGCCCGATATCTGTGACCAAAATATCTACATCATGTTCGGTGTGATCTACATGCGACACCATTGGCAGCACATGCGATATAGTATTGCCCTTTGAAGCGGCCTGCGTCACGAAGATACTTAGATATGCATTTCGAGCGAAATCTCCAGACCCACCGATACCGTTCATGATTTTCGTCCCCGAAATATGTGTGGAGTTCACATTACCATAAATATCAAACTCTATAGCCGTATTGATAGCAATGACACCCAAACGACGAATCAACCCGGGGTATTGGAAATATTTTGTGGTCGTAAGACAAATTTGTCTCTGTATTTGGACAGGTTGTTGAAAACTCTATCGTAACATTCCTCCGAAACAGTGACAGAGGAGGCCGAAGCAAAGCTCAACTTCCCGGCATCAATAAGATCGAAAGTACTGTCTTGCAATACCTCCGAAAACATAGTAAGATCATAAAAATTACTATTCTTGAAACCGGTAAGCACAGCATTAGCTACCTTACCTATACCGGCCTGCAAAGGCAACAGGCGTTCCGTCAAATGTCCTAGTCGCACCTCATTTTCGAAAAATTCCAGAATATGCTCTGCAATTTTAGTCGTTTTCTCGTCCGGAGCCGCAATATCTGCAGGACTATCTCTCTTGTTCGTAAACACTATAGCTACTACCTTTTCGGGGTTCAGAGGGATGGTTTTCCTCCCTATCTTATTCCAAGGTGCTACAATAGGTATGACATTACGGTGCGGATAATCTTCTGCCTGATAAATATCATGAAGTCCGTAAAATTCCTCTGGAATAGAAGTATTGACCTCCAATATCACCTGCTTAGCAAGATTGGCAAAAGTCAACGAATTACCTACGGACGTGGTAGGAACAATGCTACCGTCCCTATCTATATAGGTGACCTCTAGCACGGCTATATCTACAGGAGGAAGGTTTTTGTTGTGCAACAATTCAGCAGCTTCACTTAGGTGTTGGTCAATAAACAACACCTCCCCTTCGTTTATCTTATTTCTCAAAGTTCGGTCTACCTGAAAAGGCATACGCTTCCTCAACGCTCCTGCTTCAGCCAACTTTCCATCCGTACCGTGACCCAAAGAGGCGCCGGTCATCAACGTTGATTTTTATATTTTCTTTTTTAGCCCGTTCGGCCAATGCAGGAAGAACCTCTTTACTGTCTCCCGCCTTTGTAAATCCACTAGATCCCACTACCATTCCGTCTTTAATCAGGGAAGCAGCTTCCTCAGCACTCATCACCTTATCACGGAGAGATTCTAGTCGTATTCTACTATAACTCATCTTAATTGATTATATTTAAGATTTCTATCCTTCTTATTTCCAATTGACCTTACAATATTAAACATTAAAAATATGCGATTTTTATCTTTTATTGCCACTTACTTATCATTCATTTCTCATTTTTTCACAATACACTAACAATCAAAAACTTATAAAAACATCATGATTAAAAATTATTTTCATTAGAAGCTTAACACTCTGTAATACATATATTTACGAAATAAGACTAAAAATAATTTAGTCCTTTCTTATCGAATTTTAGTCACAACAAAGTGATTAAACACTTACTTTTTGGTATTTAATACGAAAAACTTGAACTTTGGTATAAATTTATAAATATGGAAAAGGAATACGTTAATAAATATTACATGACCGAAGTTGACGCTTTTGAGGACAGCATCTATTGTCATCACGCTATGATGGGAGATAGCTATATCGGCGAGCATGTTCATAAGAAGGGTCAGTTTCTATATACTGAAGGTGGTGTAGTATTCTTAAAGACTGAAGACAAGTCTTACTTTCTGCCAGCAAGACATTATATTTGGATTCCTGCCGGCGTGAAACATAGTATCCACCCAAGTTCTTCTCATGTAATAATGCGTAATCTCTATTTTCCTAAATATGAAACGGATACAGAGTTTTTCGATAAAATCAATATTTATCCGGTAAATGATTTATTGATCGAGCTTATCATGTTTACCAATCGTTGGAATGGTAACATATTTCCGGTGGAAGAACCTAAATATTCCATTGCGAAAGCTTTCAAACTCATACTTCCGGAGCTGTCACAGAACGAGCTTCCATTGGCTCTACCTTATCCGCAGCATCCAAAGCTGAAGGAAATTGTAAAATTTCTCGAAGAGAATATCTCTGAAAATATAAGTTTCAAAGCCTTGGCCAGCCGTTTTGACGTAAGTGAGCGCACACTAGCAAGGTTATTCCAAAAGGAATTAAACATGTCATTCATCCAATACTATACTATCTTACGTATGCTTACGGCACTAAAGCTGCTGTTGGATGAGAAGCTAAGTGTGAACGAGGTGGCCTTGAAAGTGGGATACAGCAGCCTGCCTACCTTTAGCAATACTTTCAACAAAGTTATAGGTGTAAGGCCTAGCGACTATGTAAAACATCAACATACCTTATTATAAACCGTATTATGAATTTCAAACCTCTATTTCTTTATTGCTCTTTGGCAGTAGCTTCATTACTGTTTTCTTCTACAGCAATGCGCTCCCCTAAGGAGGAAAATATCAAGCCCATCCAGCTGTTCAACGGTAAGGATTTGAAAAATTGGATTCCTAAGATAAGACACTATGAAGCGGGAGACAATTTCGGCAACACATTCCGTGTGGAAGACGGATTGTTGAAAGTACGCTACGACCAGTATGACCAGTTTAATTATAGGTATGGTCATCTAGCATATAAAACTCCCTATTCCTATTACATTTTACGGATAGAATATCGCTTTGTGGGAGAACAAGCACCCGGAGGAGAAGGATGGGCATGGCGCAATAGCGGTGTTATGCTACACGGTCAAGATCCACACACTATGGGTAAAAACCAAGATTTCCCTATTATHCGTAAGCATCGAATGGAGCCAGGTTTTAGGACGGGAACTCCAATCCAAC
>NZ_JXAC01000096.1 GCF_000814685.1 Sphingobacterium sp. T2 | reverse complement strand
AACTGGGCAGCAAGCTTAAACGGTGTATTCCAATTAGGTACTATCACTTCTTAAGAAGAGAAAAATGCTGTAAACTTCTACGCTAAAGTAGGTTTAGGTGCCTTCGCTTTCAACCCTGTTCAATATTCAGGTAGCAACTTCGATGGTACAGTTGTTTACAACAACAAAGGTAACTGGGGTGAAGAGATTTTCGGTGACCGAGAAAAAGTTGGTGATCGTGACTACCGTCTAGGAATGTATGTTCCAGTAGGCGTTGGTGCTAAATTTAAATTATCTGAAGTTGTAGCATTAAACTTAGGTTATACAATGAACTTTACTGATGAGGCTTTCTTATATGGTCCTTCAGCAGTTAATTCTAAACAACGTTTTGCTAACGTATACGGTGGTTTAGAGTTCACTTTAGGTTCTCGTGATAAAGAAAACTTAACATTTGCTAACCCAGTTGCTACATTATACGATGAGTTGAAAGATCCATCATTACGCAACGAAGTTGAAGCGTTGAAACAACGTGTATCTACTTTAGAAAGTACTGTTGACTTGTTGAACAAAGATTCTGACGGTGACGGTGTATCTGACAAATTTGATAAATGTCCTAACACTCCTGCTGGTACAGTAGTTGACGGTTCAGGATGTCCTATCAAATTCCCAGAGCCAGTAGAAAAAAACATCGTTAGCGAAAGCTACCCTAACATTCAATTCGAATTCGATAGCTCAGTGTTAAAAACTGAATCTTATCCAACTTTGGATAAATTAGCTCGAGAATTACGTGAATCAAACGGTACAGTTACTTTAGATGGTTACGCTTCAGCTGAAGGTACAGAAGCTTACAACTTGAACCTTTCTAAAGACCGTGCTAATGCAGTAAAACAATACTTAGTTAACGCTGGTGTTCCTGCATCTAGCATCACTGTAAACGCTTATGGCGAGTCTAACCCTATCGCTTCTAACGCTACAGAAGAAGGTCGCCGTTTGAACCGTCGCGTTGAAATCAAAAAATAATTATCTGCACTCAGATAATTACTAAATACAAGAGCCGTCTCGTTTGACACGAGACGGCTCTTTAGTTTTTAAACTATTTAATCTTTTAACATTCAAAAGGATGTTAAAATGTGGAAAATATTTGTATCGGTTTTATTTTTAAATAACCGTATTTTTCACCAAACAGGACGTGATATGGAAGAAGAATTTGACTTTGAGTCTCCGGAAGAACAAAAAAAATTTGTCAGTCGCTTTGAGGAAATGATCCGCAATGAGGACCAATATTTCTTCGATGCAGGCATGTTCGAGAGTATTATAGACTACTACTGTGATAAGAACGAGCCTGTGAAAGCTCTGCAAGTGATCGACTTTGCCACAAGTCAGCATCCGTACGAGGCTAATTTCTATATCAAGAAAGCCCAGCTATTGGCCAATATGAGGCAGTTCACCTCTGCCCTAGAGTCATTGGATAAGGCTGAGATTTTGGAACCTCAAGACTCTGACATCCTTCTCATTAAAGGAACAATATATGCATCATTGGGAAAATACGATGATGCCGAAGCTCTATTGCACCAATCGCTGCAGAATGCAGATAATAAAGAGGAAATTTACTATCAATTGGCAACCTTATACCAGCTACAGATGGATTATGAGAAAGCCAAACATTATCTGAAAAAAGCATTAAGGTATAATCCTAGTAACCCGGATGCCTTATCCGAACTAGCATTCTGCTTTGACATGCTGGATAAAGGAGATGAGGCTTTAAACTTTTTCAAGCAACTTATTGACGAAGATCCATATTCTTACTATTGCTGGTACTATTTAGGCAATTGCTATCATAGACTTAACCGATTCGAAGAGGCAATAGACGCATATGACTATGCTATCCTGATCAACGAATCGTTCTCTTCAGCATATTTCAACAAAGGGAACGCTTTGGTGAATCTGGAAAGATATTCCGAAGCTATTGAAGTGTATAAACAGACTTTCGAATACGAACAACCCAATGCCGACACCTACTGTGCTATTGGAGAGTGTTACGAAAAGCTGGACTTGATGGAGACCGCAAGAGAATATTACAAAAAGGCCGTCAAGTTAGATCATGAGATGGCGGATGCTTGGTTCGGCATCGGTGTAACGTTGGACTTCGAAGAGCGCTACTTTGAATCACTGCATTTCTATAAAAAAGCTTTAGAACTGGATGAAGAAAATCCAGAATATTGGTTTGCTATCGCGGATGCTCGCTATAAGCTCGGACAAATTGAAGAATCCGAAGAAGCTTACCGCAAAGTGGTAGAACTTAACCCCACAGATATTGAGGCATGGCTAGACTTCTCTTCTATTTATTTCGAGCAGCACAAAATCGAATGAAGCTATAGACACTATCATGGAAGCCATCCATATTAATGAGGATTCGGCCGAACTGTATTATCGTCTGGTGGCTTACCTCTTCGCAAACGGTCAATATAACGAAGCATTAAACTATCTGGAAGTCGCTCTATCTTTCGGTGTTGAGAAACATCATATCTTGTTTGAATATTTACCTCAGTTACAAGACAACCAACTTATCTTAGAAATTATCAAAAAATATAGCGATAACAATGATTAAATTGGGGCTGATAGGTTTTCCTTTAGGACATTCTTTCTCCAAAAAATATTACTTGGAAAAATTCGAAAAGGAAAATATCGAAAATATTGACTACGATTTATATCCCATAGAAAATATTGCAGATTTTCCAAAGTTATATCAGGAAGACGAGTGCTTTAAAGGATTTAATGTTACCATTCCGCACAAACAAGCTGTCATGACTTTCCTAGATGAATTGTCGGAAGAGGCCGAAGCTATCAATGCGGTAAACTGTATCACCATAGAAAGAAAGAACGGTACTACCATACTCAAAGGTTATAATACCGACGCCTTTGGCTTCCAAAACTCGCTGGAACCGCTCTTACGGCCCCATCACACCAAAGCATTGGTCTTAGGTAACGGTGGTGCAGCAAAGGCGGTGTGCTATGTGTTAAACAAGCTGGACATATCATACAAAATCGTAAGCCGCAGCCTCAATAACGGAGACATTACATACGACATGCTGGATGAACAGCTAATAAAAGAGCATACCTTGCTAATCAACTGTTCCCCTTTGGGCACTTTCCCCAAGATAGAAGAATGTCCCGCTATTCCTTATGAGTTTGTTACGGACAAACATCTCCTGTACGATCTGATTTACAATCCGGAAGAGACCACCTTTCTACGTAAAGGAAAAGAGCGAGGAGCCTCCACCAAAAATGGTTACGAGATGCTTGTACTACAGGCCGAAAAAAATTGGGAAATCTGGCGTAACAACTTTTGACATGCAGAAACTTTTTATTATAGCCATAGCTGCCTTTTTGATTGCTGCCTGCGGGAATAACGATTACAGCCCTAAGCCCCGCGGCTATCATCGTATTGTCTTCCCTGAGAAAGAATATGAATTAGCGGATATCGCAGGTTGCCCCTTTTCCTTTGAAAAGCCTATCTACAGTGTAGTCAAGGAGGACGATAAGGCTCCCGACCAACCTTGTTGGAAAAATCTGGAATTCCCTCAGTTTAACAGTAAGCTGCATTTAAGCTATTACAAAATAAGCCCTAAAGCTACTTTGGATGAACTGCGCGAAGATGCCCGTACTTTTGTTTTCAAGCATACCTCCAAAGCTTCAGCTATAGACCAAGCCTCTATCTTCATTCCGGAACACAATATACAGGGCTTGGAATATATCATTCAAGGTAATACCGCATCCAACTATCAGTTTTACCTCACAGATGGCAAGAAAAATTATCTACGAGGCGCCCTTTATTTCAATGAAAAACCTAACCTTGATTCCATACAACCGGTATTGGACTTCCTCAAAAAGGATATCAAACATCTAATACATACCGTCAGATGGAAATAAATCGTTAAATTTGATTCATGTTAACAATCGAAACTTTAACGTTTAATCCGTATCAAGAAAACACCTATCTTATTATAGATGAGTACTAAAAACTGTATTATCGTGGATCCTGGCATGCACACATACTATGAGCAGCAATACTTCGAGGATTTCATCACGAGAAAACAGTTGACTCCCCTTCTCCTTCTGAATACACATTGCCATATAGATCATGTGCTGGGTAATCATTTTGTTTACGAAAAATGGGGACTCATTCCCAACTTTCATGAAAAAGAAGTGCCTATCCTTGTAGCTGTGGACAACTATGCTCCTCAGATGGGCATCATGTATGACACTTCTCCAATTCCGGAAAAATTCCTTAAGGATCAGGAAACTATTACTTTTGGCAGCACGACGATTGAAACCATATTGGCTCCCGGACATTCGCCGGGCCATCTTTGTTATTATATCAAAGAACAAGACATTCTAATAGGCGGAGATGTCTTGTTCCGTAACAGCATTGGAAGAACAGACCTACCGGGAGGAGATCATCAAACACTGTTGGACAGCATAAAGAGCAGGATTTATAGCTTGCCTGACCAAACTATAGTGTTTCCTGGTCATGGTCCCGAAACAAGTATAGGTTACGAAAAACAAACCAATCCATTTGTGCGCGGATGAAAAAGCTGAGGATACCTTTGTTTTTTGCCTTTCGTTACCTCTTTTCCAAGAAGTCGGTAAACGCGATCAATATCATTTCCATAATAAGCATTGTGGGTATATTTGTTAGTACCGCGGCCTTGGTAATCGTCCTCTCATTTTATAATGGAATGGAAAATTTTATCCTTTCCATGTACAGTACTTTCACTCCTGATCTGCGCGTGGAGACCAACAGAGGTAAAACTTTTGATCCTTACAACACAATCTTCACTGAACTGAAGAAGAACTCCCTTATCAAAAACTATTCAGAAACACTGGAAGACAAGGTTTTAGTTCAGTTCGAAGGCAAACAGATTGTAGGACAGCTCAAAGGTATCTCCCAAGAAAGCTTATCCAAGCAGTCCGAACAGCATATCCTTCACATAGGAAAGTTTGAAATACAGGCAGATTCTACCTATTATGCCCTGATAGGTCCTCAGATACAGACCAATCTGCAAGTCCCTATTTCGGAATTCAACAACGAGATAGAAGTATTCTTCCCAAGAAAAGAGGCTTCAGCCAGCACCCTCAACCCGCTGGAAGATTTTAATATCCGCCCTATCGAAGTAAACGGTATCTTAACATTCGAACCTGAATTTCAGAACTTAGTCATCGTACCGTTGGATTTCGCCCGTGAAATTCTGGGCGAGGATAAGGCGGCAACCGCTGTAGAGCTATTCCTGCAGGACCCCTCCCAAGCCAAAACTCTACAAAAACAGCTGCAGAAACAGCTGGGAGATGACTACGCTGTAAAAAACAGAGAACAGCAAAACCCTGTTCTCTATAAAACCATAAAATCTGAAAAATGGATTGTCTTCTTTATCCTTACCTTTATCGGTATCATAGCCATTTTCAATATTATCGGCTCTCTTACCATGTTGGTCATCGATAAGAAAGAAGACATGAAAATACTTCAGCATCTGGGAGCACAGAAAAACACTATTGAGAAAATATTTTTTAATTGAGGGCGCCATGATAGCCTTTATAGGCAGCGTTTTTGGTGCTATTATAGGATATATTTTCTGTTATCTACAAGATATCTACGGATTTATCCGTACAAATAATACCGGGGGCAACTTCATAGATGTCTATCCTGTAGATATGCGTATGCAGGACTTTATCTTAGTCTTTATCACCATCAATCTGCTTTCACTATTGGTGTCCTATTTCGCTTCCAAGCTGAGTGTACGCGAGATTGGCAATATTACCGATATCAAGAGCGAGTAATTTTAGTATTTCGGCTTCTCCTTATTGAAATCGCCACGTTTGATGGAATTGATAAATTGATACCAGTTAAACGGATTAAGGAAAGGGTTGCTCATCCTCTGATTGATATATCTGTTTTGCATGTTATGATGACGCTGCAAAGAATTAAAGGTCTGTATCTCCTCGGCGCTGCGGGGTACTATACGCGCCAAAGCCGCCAAAGCTTCCGGGCTGAGGTTACGACGGGCTGTAGCTATAGGATCTTCACCATTGCCCAAAGCCATAAATTCGGCTACATAATCTTCGTAACTTGCCCACGGGAAAGGGGTCACTGCCGGAAGTTCAATCACTAAGGCTCTCATCTTGATAGATGCGGTATACTTATCCCCCTCCACATTTGGAATGGTGAACGTAGTGGTCTCAAATCCCACACTGGAAAACTCTATAACGTCTCCCACATGGGCTACAAATGAGAAGAAACCTTCGTTATTCGCTATAAAAGTCTGATTGTTATAGGAGGTGTTTTTGATGGTCACAAATCCAACCGGCAGATCCGAACCTATAGAAGTGATAAGGCCACTAAACTGGATGATTTTCTTTTCCTGAGCTGACGCCACGGAAAACATCATTAGGCAGGAGCCTAATACAACCAGAAAATATGTGATAGCCTTATGGAACATAAAACAAAAATATAAATTCGTTGTTATGTTAGCTGTTAAATTGTGTTAATCCAGAAGAAACCAACACATTATAAACCAGGTGTGGTCGCATTCGGATCATCCATATCGGTGATATTGATGGCTTCCACCGAAACAATCTCAGGCACTGCTTTCTTGATGGCTTGCTCTAAACCGGCTTTGAAAGTCATGATACTCATAGAACAGTTAGCACAAGCGCCCAGTAATTTAAGCTTCACCACATTATCGGCTGTAATTTCCTCCACACTCACATTGCCGCCATCCGTCTCCAAATACGGTCGAATCGTATCCAATGCTTGCTCTACTCTTTCACGTAAATTCATTTCTTTTGTCTCTCTTTTAATTTGTAAATATAATCAATTTTACGCCCTAAATAAAATACGGCAATATTAATAGCAAAATAATGACAATACAAAATAAAGGTTAAAGTTTGTTAAAGGCACCTGAAAGATATGGATTAATATCTTAAAATCAAGTAAATTGCGGTTTAAAAATAAATTGAATATTATTGTTAATTGACGTATCTTTGTAAAATGTTTTTGAATAGACGTATAAGTGTACTTTTGGCTTTTTGCTTAACCACCTTGGTATTTACCGGTTGCAAGAGCAAGTTTGAAAAACTTCGCAACAGCAACAATATCACGATGAAGTACCAAGAGGCCGTAAAGCTATACGAAAAAGGCAAATATGCTAAAGCGCGGATTCTATTTGATGATTTGGCCTCTAAATATCGTGGTCGTGCCGAAGCAGAGGACTTATTTTATCTTTTAGCCTAACACACATTACAAACTAAAAGATTATACGGCTGCCCGTTACGACTTCAAGAATTTCGCAAACACTTATCCGAACAGCGAAAGAGCCGAAGAATGTAGATATATGGCAGCATATTGTTATTTCTTGGAGTCGCCACGCTTTTCGTTGGACCAAGAAAATACACGCAAAGCCATCGACGAGCTCCAGCTGTTTATCAACTACTACCCGGAGTCCGAACGAGCAGAGAAAGCTTCCGAGCTGATCCAAATTCTAAGGGACAAGCTGGAAAGAAAGGCTTTTGAAAATGCCAAGCTATATTACAACATGGGATTAGCGGACGACTACCGCGCCGCGGTAATAGCTTTGGAAAACGTGTTGAGACAATATCCGGACACCAAGTATGCTGAAGAAATAGAATTCTTGATTTTCAAATCACAGTACCTTTATGCGGACAACAGCCGCGTGTACAGACAAGAAGAACGTTTCAATACAGCGATTGATTACTATAATAGCTTTATCGAACATTTCCCTAACTCCAAGTTCAGATCGGAAGCTGACGAACCTGAAAAAAAGTGACGGACAAAAAAATCGTAGCCGCCATCCGTCTCATGGAACAGTATAACAAAGAGATGGAAGAGCGAAACAAAGAGTTAGGTATTGCCGAAGAGGCGAAAGCCGCAGAGGCAGAAACAAAGTAAGTCTTTAACAATTTGAATATAAAAATATCGAGGTAAATATGAGTCAAGCAAAATACGGCAACATTCCAAATAGCACTGTTACGAGAGATTTGAGAGAATTGGACAAGCCAACAGGCAATCTTTATGAATCTATCGTAATCATCAGTAAGAGAGCGAACCAGATCAGCGTAGAGCTTAAAGAAGAGCTTAACGCAAAATTGGCGGAGTTTGCTAGCAACAATGACAATTTGGAAGAGGTATTCGAAAACCGCGAACAAATCGAAATCTCTAAGCACTACGAGCGCTTACCAAAACCAACATTGATTGCGGTAGACGAATTCTTAAACGGACAAAGTTTATTTCAGAAACCCAGCTAAAGAACAAGAGCAAGACTAAGAGAAGCTATGTCTTCTTTAAAAGAACAAAAATAATTGTACTTGGCGTATGCGGCAGTATTGCCGCATACAAAATAGCTTCTTTAATAAGACTTCTCATTAAGGAACAGGCCTCCGTACAGGTCATCATGACTCCGGAAGCCTCCCAATTTATCACCCCGCTTACATTATCTACCCTTTCCAAAAAGCCGGTATTGGTAGATTATTATGATTCAAAAACGGGAGAGTGGAACAACCATGTCCATCTGGGATTGGATGCAGATTTTATGCTTATAGCACCAGCATCCGCTAATACTATTGCCAAGATGGCCAATGGCTTATGCGACAATCTACTTACCGCCACCTACCTTTCGGCCAAATGCCCTGTATTCGTCGCTCCTGCCATGGACCTCGACATGTGGAAACACCCTTCAACACAGCGAAATATAGCCTTACTTAAAAAATATGGCAACATCCTCATCCCTCCAGGAAGCGGAGAGCTTGCCAGCGGACTGGTAGGCGAAGGTCGTCTTGCTGAACCTGAAGAAATTATCGCATTTCTTCACAATCATTTTCGCGCTGACAAACCTTTGGAAGGAAAAACAGCTCTTGTGACAGCAGGACCTACCTACGAAGCCATAGATCCTGTACGCTTTATCGGAAACCATTCGTCCGGCAAGATGGGCTATGCCATCGCAGAGGAACTAAACCGTTTGGGGGCAAAGGTCTTTCTGGTGAGTGGCCCCACACACCTACAGGCAAGTTCCGACATAGAAACTATACGCGTACTTTCTGCACAAGAAATGTTTGAAAGCTGCAACAGTCTTTTTGACAAAGTGGACATTGCCGTCATGAGTGCTGCCGTTGCCGACTACACGCCGAAAGAAGCCGCCTCACAGAAAATCAAGAAAAAGGCTGAAGATTTCACCATAGAGTTGAAGAAAACCATAGACATTTTAGGCACGTTAGGACAGCGCAAAACCACCAATCAGACATTGGTAGGTTTCGCCCTGGAGACTAACAACGAGCTGGAACACGCCCAAGAGAAACTATACCGTAAAAATGCAGATTTCATCGTGCTGAATTCCATGCAGGATGAAGGCGCCGGATTCGGAACGGACACCAACAAAGTTACTGTGCTATCCCGTTCGGGTAACACTAAAAATTACGACCTCAAGTCCAAACAAGAGGTCGCCAAAGATATCTGTCAGATAATTGTTGAACACCAACAACAATTATAATCTATAGATTGGCAATCCTTATTTCTTTCGGATAATAGTTGTTGATTCGATTAGGCATCGCTTTAATCCATCCCATATTTGTCCCTTTATATCGCGCCAATATCCAACCTTGAAGATTGTCGGGATTAATGGAAAGATCAAGATTTTCTTTTCTGAGGTACTGCTGGGCCTGTTCGAGATCAAGTTCAATGGCCGGCAGATTTGTTAGAATGCGGTTGCTCAATGCCAGATCATGTGCCGGAATGAGTTCTTTGCCTTTGAGTTTTCCTATTTGCGTACCCGCATTTTTAAGATATAACACATTTTGTAGCGCCTGCAGGTCCATCTCATATTGTTTAGGAAAGACATGAAGCATATCATTATGCTGAAAGACATACAAACCTTCCTTATCTATCCACGTATCTGCAACCTGTTGCGGGGCGGTATTTTTTTCCTTTTTCACCTTTTTCATGGAAAAAGAACTTTGATCTCCCCTTTTCTTCAGTACAGCAAAGAAAAAACCTTCTCCTTTCAACAAATGTGGATAGAATCGGAATGTGGCAGCTTTATGTTTTGGCGATTTTGTCACCATGATGCCCCAGCTTTCATCCACCTCTATGTCGACAGCCTCCATCTCGAAACAGTCGATTAGCCAATCGACGATATCTTCATTTTCCTCCTGCGAATATGAACAGGTAGAATAAAAGAGGTAACCCTCACTTTTCAAGGCGTCTAAACTTTGTCCTAGAATACGTTGTTGACGCTCACTGCACAACTTCACATTGGAAAGAGACCATTCATCTATAGCGGTATGGTCTTTGTGAAACATTCCCGAGCCCGAACAGGGTGCATCTACCACCATCAAATCAAAATATCCCGGCAGTCTGCCGAAGGCCGAAGGGTCATTGTTGGATACCACAACATTAGGATTGCCCCAGCGTACAAGGTTGTCATTCAGTATATTCACCCTAGACTTGATAATCTCATTGGCTACCAGTAGGCTATCCTTATGCAATGCCGAATTAAGCAAGGTGGACTTCCCTCCGGGAGCAGCACAGAGATCTAAGACCTTTATTGGCTCCTTATCCAAGGCAAGAGAGCGTATGGCATAGTCCAAAAACATAGAACTAGCCTCCTGCGAGTAATAACACCCACTATGAAAAAGAGGATCCAAGGTAAAGACAGGTCTTTCCTTCAAATAGTAACCACCCCTACACCATGGAATAGCTTTCTCCACATCAAAACCTTCGGTGGTAGCACCCTTGAAAGGGTTTAGCCTTATGGAAGTGGTCTTTTCTTCTTTATCGTGAACCGCAATAAAAGCTTCGTAATCGAAAGAAGGATCCCCCTTCAGCGCATTAATCAAGTCGTTGGGAAGTATATTACTCATATCCAAAAGTAAAAATTCAAAAGTAAAAACTGAAATCCTCCACAATTGCCTTATCTTTGATTATAATGAAAGATTTTAAGAAATATTACATCATCCCTGCCACACCGGAAGAGGTTTACAAGGCGTTGACGACAGACATTACAATACGTCTGTGGACCGGAGATCTTGTAGAGATAGATCCACGAGTGGGGGGCGAGTTTTCGCTGTGGGACGGCAGTATCAACGGACGCTTTTTGGAGCTGGAGCCTTACAAAAAAATCGTACAAGAATGGTATTTTGGAGAAGAAGTACCTTCCATCGTGACAATAAAGCTTCACGAACACAAGAAAGGAACTTCTTTTGAGGTCCAACATACTAACATTCCGGATGAGGCATACGAGGATATTATCGAAGGATGGGATACCGAATATGTTGGAAGTCTTATTGATTTTTACACCGAAGAATAAAACGAGGTAGAGCAAGGTATGGCTAAGTCGAAGTCCGCATATTTTTGTCAGTCCTGCGGTTATGAATCCCCAAAGTGGTTAGGACAATGTCCTTCCTGCCGACAATGGAACACTTTCGTGGAAGAAATGGTCTCCACCGGTGCATCACGTGTGCCGGAATGGCGCAGTACCACCGTGGGCAGTGCCAAAAGACAAAACAAGGCGGCTATCATCCACGAAATTGTCTATTCCGCAGAGCAGCGTATCATCACACCCGATAAAGAATTAAACCGGGTCTTGGGAGGAGGTATAGTTCCCGGCTCCTTGGTATTGATAGGTGGAGAACCAGGCATCGGCAAGTCAACACTTATGCTCCAGCTGGCTCTGTCCCTACCAAAGACCAAAGTCCTCTACATCTCTGGAGAAGAAAGCGAACAACAGATTAAAATGCGGGCAGAAAGACTTTCACAACAGTCAAGAGCCGAATGCTATATCCTTACAGAAACATCCATACAAAATATTTTCAAACAGGCGGAAGCAGTAAGGCCGGACATTGTCGTCATAGACTCCATTCAGACGCTGCACTCCCAACAGATAGAATCTGCCCCTGGATCTGTGTCTCAAGTACGAGAATGTACGGCAGAATTATTACGGTATGCTAAAGAAAGTAATGTCCCCGTATTTATCGTAGGACACATCACCAAAGACGGCTCTATCGCCGGGCCTAAGGTGCTGGAACACATGTAGATACTGTATTACAATTTGAAGGGGACCGTCATCATGTCTATCGCATCCTACGAGCCGTCAAAAACAGGTTCGGGTCCTCCTCGGAGTTGGGTATTTACGAAATGCAGGGGGCCGGACTACGGGAGGTTTCCAACCCCTCGGAGATTATGATTTCACAACGTGATGAGCCTACCAGTGGTGTCGCTATCGCCACCATGCTCGAAGGGATTCGACCGTTGATGATTGAAGTGCAAGCATTGGTTGGGAATTCTGCTTTTGGAACACCGCAGCGTAGTTCTACAGGCTTTGATACCAAAAGACTAAACATGCTTCTTGCTGTGTTAGAGAAGCGTTTTGGTTTCCGTTTGAGTGCGCAAGATGTGTTTTTAAATATCACTGGTGGGTTGCGTGTAGAAGATCCAGCAATAGATTTAGCTGTGATTGCTGCTATTATCTCTTCACAACAAGATATTCCGCTTCCTAGCAATATCACATTAGCAGGAGAAGTGGGGCTCTCAGGAGAAATACGTGCCGTAAATCGTATCGAACAACGTATCGCTGAAGCTGAAAAGTTAGGCTTTGAAGGAATTTTCATACCAAAGCACAATACCAAAGGTCTTGACGCCAAGAAATATAATATCGCCATCCGCCCTGTCGGTAAATTAGAAGATATTTTTAGGGCATTATTTGGTTAAAAAAGAAATGGGCTTTCAGATGAAAGCCCATTTCTTATAAAACTTACTAGAACCTTATTTCAACACCTCTTCCAATTTTTTTCTTAAATCATCCCCGTGTAGGTTGCGGGCGATGATAATTCCTTCAGGGTTTACCAATACGTTCTGTGGAATGGCACGGATACCATACACGCTTGCTGCACCGTTGTTCCAATGTTGTAGGTCGGAGATATGTTTCCAAGTCAAATTATCATCTTGGATAGCTTTCTTCCAAGCTTCGAAATCTTTATCAAAAGAAACCCCAAGGATTTCGAAGTTTTTGTCCTTAAAATCATTATAAATCGCTACCAGTTTAGGGTTTTCCGCCTACATGGTGGACACCATGAGGCCCAGAAGTCTATCAACACATATTTGCCCTTAAGGTCTTGTAATGAGTATGGTTCTCCCGACACATCAAATTGTGTAATACCGGGAGCCTTCTTCCCTACCGAGGTGTTTTCCAAAGCTTTAAGATATTGTTCGAAGATCTTACCCTTGGTAGATTTACGTACCGACTTATGTAACTTGTTGAAGTAAGTACGCATTTCCTTATAATCCGGGTCATAAGGATTAAGGCGTTGAATAAGCTGAATAGCTTCCGGATTTCTCGAATTAGCCTCTATTTGCTTGATCAACTCTTCTTTGGACGGCTTCTGGCTTTGAGCCATCATTCCCATCGGGAACAACAAGGATATTATCAAAATTAATTTTTTCATAATCGAATATTTCTTCAAATATAAAATAATCTACTACTTTAGTATACTTATTAAACCGAAAATGACAAAAAGCTTTCAATCTAAACTACCTAATACAAAAGTAACTATTTTCTCGCGCATGACAGCGCTTGCGCAAGCCCATCAAGCCATCAATCTTTCACAAGGATTTCCTGACTTTGACCTTGACCCACGTCTTACCTCTCTTGTGACTAAATATCTGGGAAAAGGGTTTAACCAATATGCTCCTATGCCGGGCACTATGGAGCTACGTCGTGTCATTGCCGAAAAATATAGAAGTATTTACAATCTAAACATTGACGCTCAGGAGGAAATCACTATAACAGCCGGAGGTACACAAGCTTTATACAATGTCATAGGTTGCCTTATCCATCCGGGAGATGAGGTTATCCTCTTCGAGCCGGCCTACGACTCTTATGGACCCAGTGTACAATCCTTCGGAGGTACTGTAGTTCCTATAGTCTTGGAAGCTCCAGATTTTCGGATAGACTGGGATCTGGTGAAGAATAAAATAAGCTCCAAAACCAAACTCATTATTATCAACAACCCCAACAATCCTACGGGAAGGCTGCTGGACGCTCAAGATATTAAAGCTTTAGAAAAGCTGGTCAGCGAACACGATATATTTGTGCTAAGCGATGAAGTGTACGAGCATCTTGTCTTCGACCGGAAAAAACATATCAGCATCTTAAGCTCCTCCCTTCTGCGAGAACGTGGATTTGTGGTAGCGTCCTTCGGGAAAGTGTTACATGCCACCGGCTGGAAGCTAGGATATGTCGTGGCCTCTCCTTTCCTCACGGCGGAGATGAGAAAGATCCATCAGTTTAATGTGTTTTCCGTAAATACACCTATGCAGTACGCCATAGCTGAATACCTCGAAGACCCAACATACTACGAAAAGCTAGCTTTGCTGTTTCAGCAGAAAAGAGATTATGTCATAAACAGCCTTAGAAATTCGAAGTTCAGCACCTTGCCTTGTGAGGGAACCTACTTCATTCTGGCAGACTACAGCGAGCTGAGCAACCAAGACGAATTGGACTTTGCTATAGATCTTACAGAAAAGCATAAAACGGCAACCATTCCCGTGTCCGCCTTTTATTCAGAAGCTAAAAATCAGCATCTTATACGATTATGTTTTGCGAAAAAAGAAGAGACCTTAGAGGCAGCGCTGCGTAATCTATCACGCTTGTAGAAGAATGCGTCAAAAGACTTCAATTTTTTTTAAATAAAAAAGTTTTAATTAGAAATTTCTTTAGTAATCAGGGTATTTTTTTTGTTAAATTTGCAATTCACGATTTATCATATATATTACCTCATAAATGGCTAGATTAAATTTATTAGAGGAAACACGTTTTGAGAAGGTACCGGTAACGGTATACCCAAATCAGGATGTTGCTTCTATTCATGTTGCAAATCGTATTGCTTCCATCATTCGAGAGAAGCAAGCAAAAGGGGAAACAGCAGTCTTAGGTTTAGCTACTGGCGCTACCCCTATCAAGGTGTACAAAGAGTTGGTTCGTCTTCACAAAGAAGAAGGCCTTAGCTTCAAGAATGTGGTAACGTTCAACTTGGACGAATACTATCCAATGCAACCGACGTCACCACAAAGCTATGTGACATTCATGAATAAAAACTTGTTTGATCACGTAGACATTCCTCGTGAAAACATTAATATTCCTGATGGCACATTGAGCGAAGATAAGGTTCAAGCCTTCTGTGAAGCTTATGAACAAAAAATCTCCGATTTCGGAGGAATAGATATTCAAATTTTGGGTATTGGACGTACAGGGCACATCGCTTCAACGAGCCTGGCTCGGCGCCAAATTCAGGTACACGTCTTGTGACATTGGATGACTTGACCCGTCGCGATGCCTCGCACGACTTCGGGGGTAAAGAGAATGTACCTACAAAAGCCATTACCATGGGTGTAGGAACTATCTTCAAAGCTAGAGAGATCATCCTTATGGCGTGGAATGAGAAAAAAGCGGAGATTATTAAAAAAGCGGTAGAAGGAGAAATCTCTTCGGAAATTCCTGCCACATATCTTCAGCTTTCGGACAATGTTGAGTTCGTCTTAGATCAAGGAGCAGCAAGTCTATTGACAAGATTTGATACCCCTTGGTTGACGCACGATGTAAAATGGACCGATTCGCTTATCAAAAAGGCAGTAGTATGGTTGTCATTAAAGTTGAACAAAGCCATCTTGAAATTGACTGATGACGACTACAACAACAACGGCATGGCAAGCTTGGCTACTACCAAAGGTCCTGCTTATAATATCAACATCAAAATTTTCAACGAGTTACAACGTACCATCACAGGCTGGCCGGGCGGTAAACCGGGTGTCGATGACTCCAACCGTCCTGAACGTGCAGAGCCTGCCCGTAAAAACGTGTTGTTGTTCTCACCACACCCAGACGACGACGTAATCTCTATGGGGGGTACCTTCATCCGTCTTGCCGATCAGGGTCACAACGTGCACGTAGCATACCAAACTTCGGGTAACAACGCCGTATGGGATGACGACGCAAGAAGATTCTTAGAGTTTGCAACCGACATCTCTAGAGAATTAGGACTGGACGTGAGCAAACTGGAAGCACTTTACAAAGAAACAAACGAATACTTTGCGAAAAAGCAACCTAAAGAAATCGATCCAGAAATCATTCGCAAGGTGAAAGGTCTTATCCGTAAGGGAGAAGCTATCGCCGGCGCTCGTTTCGTAGGCTTACCTGATGAAAATATTCACTTCCAAGACCTACCATTCTACGATCGTCAGAAATTCTCCAAAGACGTTTCTTTCGAGGAAGATATCCAATTGACAATGGAATTGATGCGTCAGGTAAAACCTCATCAGGTATTCGCGGCAGGCGACTTCCACGATCCACACGGAACGCACAAAGTTTGTTTTGACATCATCTTGGAAGCATTGAAAAGATTGCGTGCGACAGAAGAGTGGGCAAAAGATTGTTGGTTATGGATGTACCGAGGAGCTTGGTACGAATTCCCTATCCACGAAATCGAAATGGCCGTACCTCTTTCTCCTCAGGAAGTAAAACGCAAGCGTTTGGCTATCTTCAAACACCAATCGCAAAAAGACCTTCCAGTATTCCCTGGAGACGATCCACGCGAATTCTGGGTAAGAGCGGAAGACCGTACCACACATACTGCCGGACTCTACCGTAAATTAGGTCTTGCTGATTATGAAGCCATCGAAGCTTTTGTAAGATGGAAATTCGAAGACTAAGAAAATAAAAAAAAGCTAAAAAGCCGTCTCGTTCAAAATGAGACGGTTTTTTTTTATTCTACGCTACCGGCTCAAAATATTTCCAAAGATGAAGCATTATTTCTGATTACGTCAGTTTTCATAATTCGTTAGTCTATAAATTTGCAGCGAAGTTTTTATTTAGACTTATTCTAAAGAGTGTTTAATTGTAATACTAACGATAATTTTATGAGAACAAAATCAATTATAGTTACGCTAGCTACAATCGCAGGGATGCATGTTGCGCAAGCACAGACTCACGTGAAAGGCAAAGTCACCGATCAAGAACAACGTGCGATTGCAGATATCACTGTAACTAAATCGGAAACAAAAAACGGTAAACCAAACCACAAAGGTCAATTTGAGATTTATATACCTTCTCCAGGAGATTTTACCATACAGCTCCACGGTCTGGGCTATAAAAGGCAACAATACACTTTCAGTCAACAGGGT
>NZ_JXAC01000095.1 GCF_000814685.1 Sphingobacterium sp. T2 | reverse complement strand
TGCTTGGCAGTCTCAGGAAACACGGACAGATGCTGTTGGCTTAGGCTCTTTGGTGAAAACGGATAAATCTATCTTTTTCTTGGCTTACAGTATTGGGGTAGTTCCTGTAGGAAAGAATACAATTTACTGTATTTCTCTTGTTTCACCCATAGGTCAGGTGCTACAAGGTAAAAAGGAGGGGGAAAACTTCGCTTTCAATGGCGTTGAACATCAGATTCTTAGCCTTTCTTAAATTTGTCTAGATGTCCTAATAGTCCTGTAAGGCCTCCTGTATGGATAAACAAAATTCTGCTGTTTTCAGTGAAATAACCTTTTTTAATCAAGTCGTGTAACGCATATGCCACTTTCCCGGTATAGGTAGGTTCGATCATTATTCCTGTCGAAGCAACGAATTCTTGTACAAAGGCAAGCAAATCAGGCTTTGTCTTAGCATATCCCCCAAAATGATAATCAAGATGGAGTATTGTCTGGTCTGTTGGAGCATTGAATTTTTTTATTTCATCCAAGATAAATTCCCCATTCTTCAAAACAGGAACAACGTGTAATAGCGTTTTCCATTTATGGTCATTAATACCTATAGCTATGCCTGCTGCAGTAGTTCCTGTTCCCGCGGCACAAAAGATATGATCATACTCTTGTTTGAGTTCGGATATTAGCTCTTTACACCCCCACGTAGCCTCCAAACCTGAGCCCCCTTCATTGATAAAGAAGTAATCGTCTTTGTTTTCCAGTTGATAAAAGAGGGCATCTTTGTCTTTGTACTCTTCTCTTGAGACAAAAAGGAGTTTCATGCCGAAGAGTCTACACATATCGAGTACGGGATTTCGGACTTCTTCTCCTCTTACAAAACCAATTGTTTTAAGATTAAATGTTGCTCCAGCACAGGCTGTAGCTAGTAAATGGTTGGACCATGCCCCGCCTAAAGTCACTACAATCTTTTTGTTCTCTTGCTGTGCTTTCTGAAGATTATATTTAAGCTTTCGCCACTTATTCCCCGAAATAAAGGGGTGTATCATGTCGTCCCTTTTCATAAAGACCTCTACACGATGCTGCTTATATAAAGGATGCTCAACCTTTTGTTCCGGACTATAAATATGCATAAGTGGAAAGCAAAAAATAATCTATATAAACTCCAATAATTTTAATTGTAGCAGAGCCAAAGTTAATAGATTTTGCGTGATTTCCTTTACTTTTGTAGAATGTCAGAAGATATAGAATTAATCGAACAGGAAGAGCAGGAGTTATACGAGCACGTACGTATCGTGGTTGAGAAGGGAGTCAATCCCGTACGTATTGACAAGTTCTTGATGAATAGGATTGAGAACACCTCCCGTAATCGCATACAGAATGCCATAGATTCCGGTTCGGTAAGGGTCAATGATAAAACTATCAAGGCGAGCTATAAGGTAAAACCAGCGGACATTATTACGGTGGTGTTGCCTGACCCTCCACGAGATACGGAAGTTTATCCGGAAGATATTCCAATAGATATAGTTTATGAGGATGATGATGTGCTTTTGGTAAATAAAGAGGCCGGTATGGTTGTGCATCCGGGCTACAATAATTACAGTGGTACGTTAGTCAATGCTTTGACTTATCACCTTAATCAGCTGCCGGTGATGCCGGGGAATACCGGTCGTCCGGGTTTGGTGCACCGTATCGACAAAGACACTTCAGGGCTGCTTATCATTGCCAAGAATGAATGGGCCATGACGTATCTGGCTAAGCAATTTTTCGAACATTCTATAAGCCGTAAGTATGTAGCTCTAGTATGGGGAGATATAGAGCAGGATGGGACCGTGAGCGGATATATAGGAAGAGATATAAAAGACCGACGTATCATGTCGCTATATGATGACCCAGAAAAAGGTAAATGGTCGGTCACCCATTATAAGGTTTTGGAAAGATTAGGGATGGTAACACTCATAGAGTGTCAGCTGGAAACAGGACGCACCCATCAGATCCGAGCACATATGAAGTCTATAGGTCATCCGCTATTTGGCGATACCAGTTATGGAGGCGACCGCATTGTGAAAGGCACTTCCTTTAGTAAGTATAAGCAGTTTGTGGATAACTGTTTATCTATTTTACCTAGACAGGCACTTCATGCTAAATCTTTAGGATTTGAGCATCCTGTCAGCAAACAGAGAATGGACTTTGAGGTGCCTCTGCCACAAGATATGGAACAAGTGTTGGAAAGATGGAGAGCTTATGCTCAACAGATGAATAGTTAAGAAAGGAAAAGAATATGCCGATACACTATATAAATTTTAACGGACAGATTGTTCCTGAAGATTCCAAGCTATTTTCTGTGGATAGCCGTGCACTCCGCTATGGGGATGGTCTTTTTGAGACCATGCTGTATCAGGGAGGAGAAATACGTTTTCTACATCTTCATGTGGACAGACTTCAGCGAGGTATGCAGAAGCTACAGTTGGAACAGGTGTCCATGTTTGATGCATACTTTATCAAGAAAATAACAGATGATCTTATCCGAAAAAACAATATGTTGGGGCAAAGGGTGCGGGTACGCCTTATCGTCTTTCGTGAGGGAGGAGGCATCTATACGCCCGTAACCAATAAGTCGGCCTTCATCCTCCAAGTACATAAGCTAGAGACGGAAGTAAGGGATAAAAAGGTAGGCCTAATCGTCGACCTGTTTACGGAAGTTAAGAAGCCGTATAGCGATCTTTCGGCGTTGAAGACCAACAATGCCTTGGTTTATGTGTTGGCTGGAAACTTCAAACGTAAGTTTGAGTATGATGATGTCTTTATTCTCAATCAGGAGGGGTTTCTCTGTGAGGCATTGACCTCCAACATTTTCGTTTACTTCGATAAAGTGCTGTATACACCTGCTTTAAATCAGGGATGTGTAGAAGGTATCATGCGCAAAGTCGTGATGGATATGGCGGCAGATGAGGGGATTCCGGTCGTGGAAGCGCAGATTAACCCGGAAATTATGAAAAAGGCTGACGAGCTGTTTTGCACCAATGCAGTACAAGGAATACAGTGGGTCATGGGATATAAGCAGAAGCGCTACTTCAACAAAATTTCAAGGCTGATGCAAGAAAAATTATTAAACTGGTCCTATAATAAAGAGGAGTAATCGATAACTTTTCGGAAGTTACCTTACTTTTGTTGAAAATATCTCATAATATCATTTATAAGTTGAAATAAGTTTTTGCTACGTAGGCATTTCCTTATTTTTGTTTAACAAAAAACATGGTTGTGTCTGCAAGGGCATCATCTCAATAGTAGTATTACATGGAATTAAAACTGAAAAGACCGTTAGCATTTTTTGATCTAGAGACAACAGGAGTTAATATTGCTACGGATAAGATTGTAGAAATTTCTATTCTGAAAGTTAATGTGGACAATTCGGAAGAGGTCTATACAAGGAGAGTAAACCCTGGCATTCCTATTCCGAAGGAATCTTCAATGTTCCATGGTATATACGATGAAGATGTAAAGGATGCCCCTACATTCAAAGATATAGCTCAGGAGATAGCAGATTTTATAGGTGACGCCGATTTGGCGGGCTACAATTCTAACAAGTTTGACGTGCCTATGCTGATGGAAGAATTTCTTGCTGCAGGAATAGACTTCAGTCTGGAGGGACGTTCTTTCGTGGATGTACAGAACATTTTCCATCAGATGGAGCAACGTACGCTGAAGGCAGCCTATAAGTTTTATTGTGGTAAAGAATTGGACAATGCCCATCAGGCCGAGGATGATGTGCGGGCAACGTATGAAGTGTTGAAAGCACAGTTGTCGAAGTACGAAAATGAAAGCTTTGTCGATAAGCATGGCAATGTCTCTTATCCGGTGGTAAATGATGTGGAGGCCTTGCACCGCTTTACCAATCTGTCGCGTCCAGTAGACTTCGCAGGACGTTTTGTCTACGATGAAGAAGGAGAGGTGCTCATAAACTTCGGTAAACATAAGGGAAAGAGACTGAAAGACGTCTTTGAAAGCGAGCCTAGCTATTATGCTTGGATGCAAAACGGTGATTTTCCATTGTATACTAAACGTATCTTGGAGAAGGAGTGGATTGCTTTCAAAAATGCTAAGGCCGAACAAAAACAGCAGCCGTCAAAGGTGGAACACAAAGAAAACATCCAAAAGACGGACAAGAAGCCTGAGCCTATCACGAATGACATGCTTATGAGTTTGAAAAATAAATTTGGTAATAAATAAAGTAAAAAGTAAAAGTATAAAATAATATTCGATGAATAAAGAACAAGTAGCAGAGCATATTAAGTGTTTGATTATCGGCTCGGGGCCTGCAGGCTATACGGCAGCTATTTATGCTGCACGTGCAGATTTAAAACCTGTAGTATATACGGGCATCGTACCGGGAGGTCAGCTAACACAAACCACTGAGGTGGATAATTTCCCAGGTTATCCCAATGGAATCAAAGGGCCGGAGCTCATGGAAGACTTAAAGCTGCAGGCTGAACGTTTCGGTACGCAGGTGCGTTTCGGTTATGTTACTAAAGTGGATTTTTCCAAAGATGGAGGTCTTCACTATGCCGAGATTGACGGAAATACTGTTGTCTCTGCGGATACGGTGATTATCGCTACTGGGGCCACTGCCAAATGGTTAGGATTAGAGTCAGAACAGAAATATAATGGGTTTGGGGTTTCTGCCTGTGCTGTATGTGACGGTTTCTTCTTCAAAGGTCAGGATGTGGCTATCGTGGGGGGCGGAGATACTGCCGCCGAAGAGGCTACCTATCTAGCAAAACTATGTAATAAGGTGTATATGTTGGTACGTCGTGACGAATTCCGCGCTTCTAAAGCTATGTATCACCGTGTAATCAATACACCAAATATTGAAGTGTTGTATAATACCGAAACAGAAGAAATTCTAGGAGATGGCCAGGTGGTGACAGGAGTGCGTGTCAGAAACAATAAGACCAACGAAACCAAAGAATTGGCGGTAACTGGTTTCTTCGTTGCTATCGGTCATAAACCGAATACCGAGCTGTTCCAAGGAATTTTGGATATGGACGAAACAGGTTATTTGATTACGAAGCCAGATTCTACAGCAACCAATATTCCTGGTGTTTTTGCTGCAGGAGACGTCCAAGACCATGTGTACAGACAGGCTATCACCGCTGCCGGAACAGGATGTATGGCCGCACTAGAAGCAGAACGTTATCTTGCCACTAAAGAAGATTAATCCTAAAAATATTTAGTCTATTCATTCATATTTAAAACAAAGAGAGCTTCCGAAAGGAAGCTCTCTTTGTTTTATGCTGTTTGTGTTAGTTTTTTTTCGTTTTGTAATACGATAAGAGATATAAAGGATGAGCAGCCATATAGGTATAAGCTCTACCGAGATACGTAAACCTGTAAGCCACATCATAGCCAGCACGCCAAACAAAAAGAACAAAGTAAGATAATTGCTCCAAGGGTACAAAAGACTAGGGAACTTTGTCTTATGGTTTTCTTTGACCTTGCTTTTTTTGAAGTAAAGGTGCGTCCAAGATATCATAATCCAGTTGATGATCAAGGCTGAAACAACTAGGGACATTAATATTTCCAAGGCTTGCTCCGGCATAATCTTATTGATGATGATACATATGGTCACGAATGCCGCGGACACGAGCAAAGCTGTCACGGGAGCATGGTTCTTGTTAAGCTTCTTTAGGAAGCGCGGGGCATTGCCTTGCTCCGCAAGGCCGTAAAGCATGCGTGAGTTACTATATACACAGCTGTTGTATACCGACAGGGCGGCAGTCAATACGATAAGGTTAAGCGCATTGGCGATAAGTCCCATAAAGTTGTAAGTCTGACCGAAAAGCGTGAAGTTTTTACCTTCCAACACGTTGAAAACTTCCACAAAAGGACTGGTATTGGCGGTAATATTTCGCCAAGGCATCAAGGAAAAAAGAATAAATAAAGCTCCTACGTAGAATATGAGAATCCTTACCAACACCTGGTTGGTAGCTTTAGGAATGTTCTTCTCCGGATTTTCGGCTTCCGCGGCCGTGATTCCAACTAGTTCCAGCCCGCCGAAAGAGAACATGATGATGACCAAAGCTGCCAACAGCCCTTGATAACTGCCATCTTCATTCTGTTGAAACCATCCCTTTGGGAAAAAACCACCATCATTGACAAGGTTCATTACTGTAGCTTGATCGCCCTTAGCTCCCGTAATAAGCAGATATGAGCCAAACAATATCATGGCAATGATAGCTGACACTTTGATTATGGAAAACCAAAATTCGGTTTCTCCATAAACTTTCACGGAGGTCAGGTTGATAGCATTTATCACGATAAAGAAGAATAAGCTGGAAACCCAAAGGGGTATGTCGGGCCACCAAAACTGAATATAAACACCAATGGCAGTAAGCTCAGCCATACTTACTAGGATGTATAGAATCCAATAGTTCCATCCCGAAGCGTAACCGGCAAAAGGTCCCCAATATTTGTTGGCGAAATAAGAGAAACTGCCCGATACGGGTTCGTCAACTACCATTTCTCCCAATTGGCGCAAAATAAAAAAAGCAAATAAGCCTGCAATGGCATATCCCAAGATTACGGCAGGACCAGCCAAAATTGCTGCCTTGCCAATGCCAAGAAAAAGACCTGTCCCTACGGCACCTCCGATAGCGATAAGCTGAATGTGTCTGTTGCTTAGTCCTCTTTTAAGTTTCTTTTCGTTATTCTCTTTCACCTTTGTTTGTGTTAATGTGTTGATGCCCTATACCGATAATTTCATCCCAGTATGTTCCGGGCTTTCTGTAATAAGCTATGGCAATATATTCATTTTCTGTCTCAAAATGCGAACCCGAAAATAAGTCGGTAATTAATTTGTTGTTTTTTATCGCATTATACTCATAGTTGTATAACCCCTGTTTTAATAAGAGGGTAGTGGTCCATAAAGTATTTCTTTCGTCATAGGTTAATTTATTCGTAGAATCTTTCTCAAAATTATTGAAACCACCGATTATATAAATATTTTCTTCCTTTTTTTTATCCGCTGTCAAAGCGAAACGTACAAGCACATACTCACTTTGTATTTCTGCACTTTCATAGTCCAAGTTACGGATGAAATAACGTCCGTTGTCATCGGGAATATAGATATAATTATTCGTTTTTAAATCTTTATCGGCAAATAAAATGACCTTTGTGGTGTCTCCACGAATAATTTCTTTAATGGAGGAAGAGGCATTTCTTATACTGCGGATGTCTGCTGTTCTAAATTCGTTGTTAGCTTTAAACTCCAAGGTCGTAGGCGCATCAAAGATTAATTTGTGGGCTTCTACCTTGGTAGGTAACCGTAAGATTTGTTTGCTGTCTTCACGCTGATTCTGTAATACATGAAGTTGAAACTGAGTTTGAGGATTGCTGATTTCTATTGCTGTTTTCAGCGTGATATTTAGCTTTTGATATTCTCTTTTACTGTCTATTCTGGAAGAGGGAAGTACTGCTATTTCCAAATGGGAAAGCGGCTTTACTACGAATATTTTTGAGGTAAGTATCAGTCTGCTTTTATCGCCACTTTCATAGACTTTCAGCAGGTAGTTTCCTCCAAGCTTTGGCTTCACATACTCGTTAGGAAAGGTAAAACTATAATGTGTATAGGGAATCCGTGTATTTTGTGACAATTTGATTTCTTCGATGCGTGCTTCATTGAAACCGCCGGCATAGTCCATTGCAGGTAAGTTGCTGGGGCTCCCGTCGGCGTTGCAATGTTCAAGACTGTAATACAACGATCTTATATCTGCACGCAAATCATCAAAAGATACTTTTATCTTTTCTGAGGTTCCTAAAGTTATGATAGGAAGAGAGCCTTCCTGATCTTCCGGGAAAACCTGTACGGTCTTTATCGTAGATAGATAAACTTTGTTTTTATATTCCAGTGGACTCTTTTCAGTAAGTAGTAGGTTACTTTTGGAGGATGGTTTTTGAGCAAAAACAACTATTACAGAGTGTAATAATATTGTGAAAAACAATGATTTGTAATTAACCATCTAAAGTTTTACTATATTATTTCATGTTAACGATTTTATCCACGATATAAACAGTATTTCCGCGCCACGGCAATACGCCATGATATTCTTTGTAGTGCAGGTCGAAGAATTTTCCGCTATTGCTTTCAAGAATATGAAAGATGGAGTCGCTTTCTATAGAAAAAACGAATTCGTTGCTAGTCAAGGTGCCAGCTCTTCCACTACCAAAACCTTCTTGGATGAGCTTTCCTTCGTACGTTTTAAACAGATTACCTTTCTTGACAGCGTAGTTGAGATAGCCCGACTTTACACCTTCCCCAAATACAAAATAGTATTTCCAATATACATAGCCGCCTGCTGCTAAGAAGAGGATAAGCACTAGCCAAGCCAAGAAAGATTTAACCTTAGACTTTACTTTTTGTGATGTATTTTGTGTTGATGCTGTTTCCATATTTTTATCTTGATACATAAATATAATTAATGTTTTATAATTTATATATCTTCACTTATATAGAAAATTAAAGTTGTAGCTTTAGGGCTATAATAAAAAAGCCTTTCGCAGGGAAAGGCTTCTGTATAAAGCGTGTGTAGTTTTATAATGAGCGCATCGCTTCTTGGATACGCTGCTGTGTTTTGGAGCTTACCCGAACTAGTGGCAAGCGGACATAATCTTCTCCGAATCCAAGTTCTTTCAGAATATATTTTACGCCGCAAGGATTTCCTTCAACAAAGCATAATTCGGTTATTTCCAGAAGTTTGTAGTGTATATCTCTAGCTTCACTATACTTACCTTCCACGCATAGATGGGCTAAGGTAGATACATATTTAGGGTAAGCATTACCGACTACGGAGATGATACCAATGGCTCCCAAAGCCATCATTGGCAATGTCGCCGGATCGTCGCCTGAGATGAGCTGAAAATGTCCCGGCTTGTCGCGAAGTATTTCCGAAAATTGTGCAAAATTTCCGGAGGCCTCTTTTATAGCTACTATATTTTTAAATTCTTTTGCCAAACGTAAAGTAGTTTCTGCTGAAATATTGGAGCCGGTCCTTCCCGGAACATTATATAGAATTATCGGTAGTTTAGATACTTCAGCTATAGCTTTATAGTGTTGATATATGCCTTCTTGTGTTGGTTTGTTGTAGTAGGGAGATACAGAAAGTATGGCGCAGAAACCTTCTGTGTCGAAGTTTTTTACGGCTTCTACAATCTCTAGGGTGTTATTGCCGCCAATGCCGGCTACTAGTGGCACTCTGCCCTTGACCTTATCCTTGGTGAATTGCCAAACCTTCTTCTTTTCTTCAGAGCTTAATGTTGCAGTCTCACCGGTAGTTCCTAATGAAACCAAATAGTCCATTCCTTCACTTATTTGAAACTCTATAAGATTTCCTAAAGTTTCAAAATCAATACTTCCATCTGCATGAAAAGGTGTAATCAATGCTACACCTGCTCCTTGAATCTCCGTCATCTTTTTGATAATTATTATTTTACTTTATTCTTTATTAATCATAGCCAACAATTCCTGATCGGAAATGATTGGGATATTTAGTTTTTGTGCTTTAACTAGTTTTGAAGGCCCCATCTTGTCACCTGCTACCAAGAAGTTGAGCTTGGATGAGATGCTGCTCAGCATTTTGCCGCCATGAGACTCTATAAGTTCGGTAAGCTGCTCTCTAGAGTAGTCAGCAAAAACTCCTGAGATGAGGAAGGTTTTTCCTTCCAAGCTGTTGCCTGCTCTAACAACTTCTTTTTCTTCTATGTGGAATTGAAGACCGTAACTTTTCAGCTTATTCAGCTCTGCTATATTATCGGTATTGTGTAGATATTGATGGATACTTTCCGCGATACGGATTCCTATATCCTGTACGGAAGCGATTTCCTCAATACTTGCTGCTTGTAAGTTATCTAAGGATTTGAAATGCTGCGCTAGTTTTTTTGCTACCGTTTCTCCTACATGACGTATGCCCAAGGCAAACAACACTTTCTCGAAAGGTTTACTTTTGGAATCTTCAATACCTTTGAGCAGGTTGTCTATGGACTTCTGGCCAAAGCGCTCTATGGTTACCAGCTCTTCGCGTCTGTGATGTAGGTATATAGGTCCGAAATATGACGTACCAACCCCAAACGGTAGAATGTTTCTATTGTTTCATCTCCCAGACCTTGAATGTCCATCATTTTACGGCCGATGAAGTGCTGCACTTTACCGACAATCTGAGGTTTACATCCATTTTCGTTAGGACAGTAGTGTACAGCTTCACCTTCCTGCCTTATCAGTGGTGTGTTACACTCCGGACAGTGGGTAGGGTATACTATAGGCTTGGCGTCAGGTTTGCGTTTTTCAGGGTTTGCTGCAATAATTTTAGGAATGATTTCGCCTCCTTTTTCCACAAAGACGGAGTCTCCTTCGTGAAGGTCCAGCCTTGCAATTTCGTTGGCATTGTGTAGGGAGGCTCTTTTCACTGTTGTCCCTGCCAGCGGCACCGGTTTTAGATTAGCTACCGGTGTGACAACTCCTGTTCGGCCTACCTGATAGCTTACACTGAGCAGGGTAGTTTCAACCTGTTCGGCCTTAAACTTAAACGAGGTTGCCCAGCGTGGCGATTTGGCGGTGAAGCCTAACTCTTCTTGGTACGGATATTCGTTAACCTTAATAACTATACCATCAATTTCGAAAGAGAGTTTGTGTCTTGCTTGGTCCCAGTAATGGATAAACTCTAATACTTCGTCTATGGAGCTGCAAAGTTTGGTGTGTTCTGACACAGGGAATCCCCATTCTTTCACTTTTTGAAGACTTTCCCAGTGCGTGGAGAACAACTTATTGCGGTTGTCCATATACAAGAAATACAAGAAGCAATCCAATGGTCGTTTGGCTACTTCGGAAGAGTCCTGTAGTTTTATCGTTCCTGCGGTGAAGTTGCGTGGGTTGGCGTATGTTTGTTCACCGTTTTCTTCACGTTCTTTATTTAATCTCAAGAATGCTGCTTTATGCATGAAAATCTCGCCACGTATTTCAAACAGGTCGGGATAGTCACCTTGTTTCAGCTGATGCGGAATCTTGCGTATAGTTTTAACATTTTGAGTAACTTCATCGCCCTGCATACCGTCACCGCGTGTCACTGCATGTGTAAGTTTGCCCTTTTCATAGGTAAGGGAGATGGAGATACCGTCGAATTTAAGCTCACAGACGTAATCCACGGGATGGCCTATAGCTTTTTGCACACGGAGGTCAAAATCCCTCAGCTCCTGCTCACTGTAAGTGTTGCTTAAAGACAGCATCGGCCAGCGATGCTTTACCGTATTGAATTTGCAGGTGATGTCACCACCTACTTTCAGGGTAGGTGAATTTGGATCTCTATATTGTGGATATTCTTTTTCTAAACGCTCTAACTCTTTTAGCTTGATGTCAAATTCATAGTCCGAAATAACGGGGTTTGCCAATACATAATATTGGTAATTGTATTCGTTAAGTTCAGCTGTTAATTGTGCGATTTTTGCTTGAATATCTTGTGACATACGCGACGAAATTAATAAAATTTAAATGCTTAAAATAATTTAAAAACCAATATTTTATGAGTTATAACTCATAAGATAAAGGTTTGAAAATGGGGTTATTCGATGAAAAAAGTGATGCTAAAAATTATCTGCTGATAAGTTTGAGAATTTATGAATTTTATTCACATAAAAATCCCAAATGATGGATTTTCTATATATGCCAAAATTGTTTGTTTTTGCTGAATTTTTTTTGCGTTTTTTAGAGTTTTTAAACAAATGAAGAAGAAAGTGCTGATGTGCACGGCTTATTGCCCATGCATCTTTGGCTTTTCCTTGCACCAAAAACTGGATAAGTGCCAGCAGGTCCATCCAGAAGCGGATAAAAATCACAGCAACAGCCTTTACTGTTGGGAGGTTCTTCTGAAGCATGATGAGGTTATTCCTAAAATTGAGGTAAGTTTTTTTAGGGTTACTGGTGTTTAATGTTCCTCCTCCCACGTGATACACTACGCTGTCCGGACAATAGCCGATCCTATAGCCCCGATTTTTAAGTCTCCAGCAGAGGTCTATTTCTTCCATATGGGCGAAGAAGTCTGCATCAAAGCCACCCACTTCTTTCCATACCGAAGACTTGATAAAGAGGGCGGCACCGGTAGCCCAAAAGATTTCTTTGACATTGTCGTACTGACCTTTGTCTTCTTCCACGACATGAAGGATACGTCCACGACAAAAAGGATATCCTAAACTGTCTATATAGCCACCTGCTGCTCCCGCATGTTCGAAATGTGTCTTTTTGTGGTATGCTCGAATTTTGGGCTGTGCAGCCACAAAATCTTCTTTTTCCATGAGCTCGATGACAGGCTCTACCCAGTTTGGTGTCACCTCCACATCCGAATTCAGCAAGACATAGTAGTCGGCATCCACCTGCTCCAGAATCTTGTTATAACCGCCGGCAAAGCCGTAGTTTTTGTCATTTTCGATAATGCGTACCAGCGGGAAAAATTCTTCCACAAAAGCTACAGAGTCGTCCGTAGAACCGTTGTCTCCAACTACAAATTCTATATTGGGATATGTACTGTTATATACGGATGGTAAAAACTTTTCTAAAAAATATCTACCGTTCCAGTTTAAGATGACTATGGATACTTTAGGATAATTTGTCATGATTTATTCCTTCGTCTGTCTTTTCCATCTATTATGTGTCCACAGCCAATAGGGAGGATTTTCTCTAATCATTTTCTCCGTAAATTGGTTATGGATCTGTGTTATTTCGTGTTCGCCATATTGCGACGGATCTTCAACTAATGTAGTAAATTTACAGTAATAATACCCTCTTTTTTCTTTTCGGCCTATATGACAATATACTACTGGAAAGTTGGTCATCTTAGCAATGCGCTCTGTACCGGTATAAACCAATGCTTCCTGATTGAGAAAAGGCATAAAATAGTCCGAATCTTGGTAAAGAGGCGTCTGGTCGGCAACAAACATGCTGATATGGGGGGTATTGGCGTAGTCTGACGATATGGCGCAAAATCTGCTTCATAGGCACCATCGTTGCTCCAAAACGGGTACGTATATCGTTATATACTTCGTCGAAAGCCTTATTGTTGAGAGGTTTATAGATAATAAGTTTGGGATGTTCGGTAAGCAATGAAAGCCGGAAGATTCCCCATTCCCAGTTGCTGTAGTGAGCCGTCACACCGATAATAGCCTTTCCAGCATTGAGGTGTCGATGTACTTCTTCCTCATTGATTAGCTCCATACGCTTCAACACTTCTTCGGCGGAAAGGTTGGCCATTTTGATACATTCTACGATAAGATCAGGAAAGTATCTATAAAATTTTTTTGCAATATGTAGAATTTCTTCTTCTGATTTTTCGGGAAAGGAATTTCTTAAGTTTTTGAAAACTACTTTTTTACGGTAGCCTATGATATAATATATAAGCACATACAATACATCCGATAAGAGGTACAACACGCTGAAAGGAAGCTTGGAAAGAGTCCAAAATACGATTTTAAGGATGCTTTTGCTCATTAATGATTGTTGCTTTATTGTTGTACAAATATCCTCAAATTAACTTATTTTTGCCCTAAATTTTAAAATAAGTAAGAGAATATGTCAAATTCAATCGTCTTAGCAGCCAGCTATCTTCCTCCGGTTTCTTATTTTCATGCCATAGCGAAAAACGAGGGTGATGTTTTGCTGGACAAATATGAACATTTCCCGAAGCAGACCTACCGTAATAGAGCGAGGATAGCCACGGCGAATGGTGTATTGGATTTGATTGTTCCCATTCAGCATGGACGTAAGGAACGTATAGCCATGAAGGACATCCGTATCAACTACGACCATGACTGGCAACGTCTGCATTGGTTGAGCATGCAGACCGCATATAGAAGTTCGGCTTACTTCGAATACTATGAAGATGATTTTCGGCCTTTCTACGAAAAGAAATATGACTTCTTGCTTGACTATAATGTGGCTCAGCTCGAACTGCTGTTAAAATGTCTTAAGCTCAAACGGGCGATAAACTTTACGGACACCTATGAGAAGGAGTATCCTTTTGCGGACTTTAGAGACGCTATCCATCCGAAAAAGGAATCCATTATGAAAGATCCTAAACCTTATTATCAGCTTTTCGAAGACCGTCATGGCTTTTTGCCGGATTTAAGTGTGGTGGATCTGATTTTCAATCAAGGACCACAAAGTAAAAGCTATTTATAAGATTAAAAACCTTTTAGGTTTTTGGGTTGTTTACTACAAAGATCCTGAAAGGTTTTATGAATAAATTTATCTTAGTATTAACACTTCTTGTATTTCCTTCATACTATAGTTTTGCCCAGCAGGGAGCAGACACCCTTCATTATAGGAAAGTCTATTATTTTGCCGGCACGGGGTTGGCTTTACCTATAGGTAAGAGCAAGGACGTGTTGTCTCCGCAGCTTTTTGCAGGAAGTATGGGGTTGGATATATCGCTGAACAATCCCAAATATTATTTATATCCGGCACTTTATACATTCAATTTCGACTATACGCAGCGAATCCATGATTCGGATTATTCCCATATCATTGACGATGGGACGGCGAGCATATATATGCTTAGCTTGGCTGGAGGTCTGCGTAGGCAGATGAGTCGCCTTAACACCTATGCTTATGCGGGTCCAAGTTTTGGCTTGGTGAAAGAGCCACGGGCCCAAGAAATAGGAGAGGTGATAAAGATTCATAACGAAATTTTTTTTGCTGTAGGTGCAAAAGTTGGTGTTGGAGCAGACTATAAGTTCAAAAGTTTTTTCCTCGGAGGAGAAGTGGGATATATGCGGCATTTTACCAAAATTCAGAGGAGACCTTTTCATGCCTTGACCATACTGTTTGGGCTCAAGTCAGATATTACAAGGTTGAAAGAGAAGGTATTAGATATCATTGATAAGGATTAAAAGTGTTAAAAATATGTTAAACTGCTTTATGAATGTAATAAAAGTAAGTGTGCGGACGTTTTAAATGTGAAATAAGAAGGATTTATACATTATTTCATATTGTTTATATTCATAATTTCATATTTAGGTTAATAATTGGTTTAGTGATCCCTGAAATGCCCGTTTCAGGGATTTTTTATTAAACAATTTTTATAAAAACTATGTTTTGGCATATAATTTGCGGCAGTGGGGCGAATTATATTCATTATATAATTCATATTTAGGTTAATAATTGGTTTGGTAAAGCCCCTTGCGCCAGCAAGGGGTCTTTTGTTTAAAATTTCATCTTCCTAAAATAGTATTGTGCGTCTTGGTCTGTAATGGTTCGCAATATTTTACAGGGATTTCCGGCAGCAACGACATTTGCGGGTATATCTTTGGTGACTACAGCCCCGGCTCCGATGACGGTATTATCTCCTATGCTTACACCCGGATTGATTACTGTATTACCTCCAATCCATACGTTATTTCCAATGCGTACGGGAAAAGCATACATCACTCCTTGATTACGTAATGACGGATGCACAGGGTGGCCGGAAGTGAATATGGATACATTCGGTCCGAGTAGGACGTTATCACCAATATTTACCTCCGCACAGTCTAAAATTACCACGTTGTAATTGGAAAAGAAATTTTCGCCGATGCTTATGTTGAACCCATAGTCACAATGAAAGGGCTGTTCAACACAGAAGTGAACTCCAACCTCTTTAAAAAGTCCACGGATGAGAGCTTTACGCTGACGTAGATTCTTAGGGTCAATTAGGTTATAGCGTTGGCAAAGTTGCTGCGCATGAAGGTGTTGTTGCCGCAATTCTTTGTCCGAGGCATTATAAGGCTTACCACATAGCATTTTTTCTTTCTCGGTCATATCATTGTCGTAGGATAATTTATTGAAGATAAGTAAAAGTCATTTTTATACCATTAATTTGCTTAAAGACGATGCTATACCCGAAATATAAGTATCTTTGGACATATAAAAAGGAGAAGTTTGGAAATAAAGAAAAATAGAATAGGTATTCTCGGAAGTGGAAGCTGGGCTACAGCCATGATTAAAATGTTGACCGATAATACGGTTGACAAAGAGGTGTTTTGGTGGGTACGCAAGCCTGAGGATATAGAGTATATCAAAAAATACAAACATAATCCAAGTTATCTTTCTGCCGTAAACATTAAAATTCCTAACAAGCATATTTATACTGCTGTCCGTACGGTGGTGGAAAAGTCGGATATCGTGGTGCTTAACACGCCGGCGGCATACCTTAAGGATGCGTTGAAAGGCCTTACAGTCCAAGATTTTGAAGGAAAAATCGTGGTGTCCGCCATTAAAGGTATTATTCCTGAAGAAAATCAGATTGTAGGAGAATACCTGCATGATACGTATGCAATACCCTTAGACCATATTGTCGTCATCGGAGGGCCATGCCATGCCGAGGAGGTGTCGGCAGAGAAGCTGTCCTATCTGACATTTGGATGTAGTGCTATCGACATAGCGGAAAGGGTGGCAGTACTCTTCGGTGGAAGATACATTCGTACAATTCTGTCCGACGACATCTGGGGAATAGAATATGGTGCGGTTTTGAAAAATATATATGCCTTGGCTGGCGGTATTTGTCATGGCTTAGGGTATGGTGATAACTTCCAGTCAGTTTTAATCTCCAATGCGATACGGGAAATGGAATATTTTGTGCAGGCTATAGCTCCCAAGGATAGAGACATCAAGGCGTCAGCTATCTGGGTGACCTGTTGGTGACGGCCTATTCGCAATTTAGTCGCAACAGAACTTTCGGAAACATGATTGGCAAGGGCTACAGCGTGAAGTCAGCCCAGCTGGAGATGAACATGGTGGCAGAAGGTTATTATGCTTCTGATTGTATTCAACGCATCATCGGCAAATATAATCTGGACATGCCTATCTGCAACATGGTGTATCAAATACTGTACAACAACAGTCCGGCAGCAAAAGAAGTAAACACATTAGCGCAAAAATTAACGTAGGTAAGATGATTAACTAAAGAACATATTGCTGAAACCTATCAGACTATTCAGGATGAAATCACACAGGCTTTGGAGCCTTGGATGGCAAAGCTAAATTTCAAGAAGAACTTTGGCAGAGAGAAGGAGGAGGTGGCGGCAGAACCCGCATCATTCAGAATGGAAATATTCTGGAAAAAGGAGGTGTAAACTTTTCGGCAGTTCATGGTAAACTGCCGGAACCTATAAAAAAATCTTTTGGTGTCGACGAGGATGAATTTTTCGCTACCGGCGTATCTATCGTTATCCATCCCAACAATCCACATGTGCCAATCATTCATATGAACATCCGCTATTTTGAGCTGAATGATAAGATACGTTGGTTTGGTGGTGGTATCGATCTTACACCTCATTACGTGATAGAGGAGGATGCTAAATATTTTCATCAACAGATGAAAACGGTATGCGATAAGCATCATCCAACCTTTTATGAAGAGTTCAAGAAATGGGCAGACAATTACTTTTTTATTAAGCATAGAAACGAAACACGAGGTATTGGCGGTGTATTCTACGATAAGCTGACACCCGAAAAGTCGGGATTAAGCCTTGAAGAGCTTTTCAATTTCTCTTGTGATTTGGGAAGAACTTTTGCTCCTACTTATGCGGAATTGGTAAACCGCCATCGTCATCAATCTTTTACCGAGAAAGAAAAGGAGTGGCAACTGGTACGCAGAGGACGTTATGTAGAGTTCAACTTGGTGTACGATGCAGGAACAAAATTCGGCTTAGAGACTAACGGACGTATAGAGTCCATACTGATGAGTTTACCTACACAGGCTAACTGGTTCTACGATTATAAGGTGGCAGCGGGATCTGCTGAGGAAAAGACATTATCCTTATTGAAAAAAGATATAAATTGGGTTTAAGAGCAGATATTAGATGGTAAATTTTAGTCGTTTCAAGCTGGATAACGGTTTGACTGTACTGGTCCACGAAGATCATACCACAGCAATGGCTGTGGTCAACATATTATATAAGGTGGGAGCACGTGATGAGTCTCCCGACAAAACGGGCTTTGCTCATCTTTTCGAACATCTGATGTTCGGAGGTTCCGTCAATATTCCTAACTATGACGCCCCCTTGCAAGCCGTAGGAGGGGAGAATAATGCTTTTACCACAAACGATATTACGAACTACTATATTACGCTTCCGGCAAACAATCTGGAGACAGCTTTTTGGTTGGAGAGCGACCGTATGTTAAGCTTAGCTTTCAGCAATCAAAGTTTGGAAGTGCAGCGTCAGGTTGTATGTGAAGAGTTCAAGCAACGTTATCTCAATCAACCTTATGGTGACGTATGGTTGAAGCTGAGGCCCTTGGCCTACAAGGTACATCCTTATCGATGGGCTACTATAGGCAAGGAACTTAAGCATATTGAAGAAGCGACGATGGAAGATGTGAAAGCGTTTTTCAAGAAATATTATACTCCTCAGAACGCTGTGATGGTGGTGGCAGGAGCTGTACAGCTCGATGAGGTAAAGCAGTTGGTGCAGAAATGGTTTGGCGACATTCCATCGGGAGAGCCTGTAGTGCGGGATATTCCTAAGGAGCCGCAGCAGGTCGAAGCACGCTTCGAAAGGGTAAAAGCAGACGTTCCTGTGGATGCAATCTATATAGCTTTCCATGGCCCTGAAAGAATGGAAGCAGATTATTATGCTGCTGATCTGATTACCGATATCTTGTCCAGAGGTGCTTCATCTCGCTTGTACCGTGCACTGGTGAAAGAGCATCAGCTTTTCAGCGAGATCAATGCCTATATGATGGGAAGTATAGACAGCAACTTGGTGGTCGTAGAAGGAAAGCCTTTGCCACATCTTTCATTGGAAGAGGCCGAACAACATATTTGGCAACAGCTGGATCGGCTGAAAGAAGAGCGTATTGAGGAGCAGGAACTTCAGAAAGTGAAAAACAAGGTAGAATCTACGATGCTGTTTTCCGAACTCTCCATTCTGGATAAGGCAATGAACTTAGCGTTTTTTGAAATGTTGAGCAAGGCAGAAGATTATAATAGGGAAGTGGAGAAATATAGTGCTGTTTCTTCCGAGGATATACTTCGCGTAGCCAATGCCGTATTTAGAAAGGAAAATTCATCGACCCTTTATTATCAATCAAACGCTAAAGAACATGTTGAATAGAACAGTACCTCCGGCTTTTCAAAGCATCAAGGATATTACGATTATACAGCCGGAAGAAATAGTATATAAAAATGGACTTAAAGCTTTTGTTTTTCAAGCTGAAAGCTTGGATCTGCTAAAGTTTGAGTTTACGTTTGCCAATATCTATACGCAAGAAGAGCTGGCCTATCTGAATCCAATACTGTCTTCCATGTTGAAGGAGGGGACTCAAACTCTTTCGTCAAAGGAAATTGCCGATACTATAGATTTTTATGGCGCTTACCTGATGCCGGAATACAGCTTAGACCATACATCGTTAACCTTATACACGATGCATAAATATGCAGATAAGGTTTTGCCGATAATGGCCGATATTCTTAGGAATGCAAGCCTGCCACAGAAAGAGTTGAATACATATATACGTAACAATAAGCAAAGCCTCCAAATATCGCTCCAGAAAAACGATGTATTGGCACGGCGATACTTTTATGATGCTGTCTTTCGGGGAACGCGCTATGGTGTATTGCCTACAGAGGAAAAATATGATGCTGTGACACGTGAGCAGCTATTGAATCTTTTCCAGCATCAGATATATCCTTCTAACTGTACGTTATTTATTGCCGGAAGAGTCGATAAGCCTATACATGATTTGGTTAGCCAATATTTCGGTGAGGATTGGAAAAACGAACAGAAAGAGCTTAACGCAAATGCTCTTAGTTTTGATGCACATACAACGGAAGTCGTAGTGGTAGAGAAACCCGAAGCTTTGCAATCCGCTATTCGTTTGGGAACCACCTCCATTAGACGTGCTCATGAAGACTTCCCTGCCTTACAGTTTGTCAATACCTTGTTTGGAGGATTCTTCGGCTCACGCCTCATGCGTAATATTCGTGAGGAGAAAGGATACACCTACAGTATAGGTTCTTATGTAGGTAATCTGAAATACACGGGCTTTTTTACTATTGCCACAGAAGTGGGTGTAGCTTCCACTCAAGATACGTTGAAAGAAATCGCAACAGAATTTGACAGGCTCAGAAGTGAACCTCCACAGCAGGAAGAAGTGGATTTGGTTCGCAATTACATGCAAGGAGTGATGCTTGGTAGTCTGGAAAGTATCTTTTCGCATGTGGATAAATTTAAAGCTACCTATTTCTCCGGGTTGACTTTAGATTATTACAGATATTATTCGGATGTATTAAAGGCCATGACTCCAGCAAAAGTGCAGGACATAGCTATTAAATATTTTGATTACGATAAGCTCTACAAAGTTGTTGTAGGAAAGGTGTAATACTAACGCATTCGGACTTGATCTGTCCGAATGCATATTATTGCCTTTCAGCTTTCTTTTTTAGAGCCTTATTCATAGCTTCAAACCCTAATCTTGTATTTTTCGTGTTGAAAAAAGGTACGATAAGTCCACGGAAGGTTTCTTTGTGTATAAAGGTAGAAGTTCCATCTGCATGTTCTACAATTTCAAAATGATGCCTTCCGTCGAATAGCCCCGATATTCCTAACTTGCCCAACCATTGTAGAGACTTATTTGCTTCCATCATAGTCACTTTAGGGGAGAACGTCATTTCGCTGTTCGGTGAGCTTTGAATGCGAACTTTTATCTTGTTTCCGACGTTTAACTCTCCTTGTAACTCCTTTATAAATGGATTCCATAAAGGAAAAGATGCCGTGTCTGTTAATATTTGCCAAATCCTGTTTGCAGGTGCTTGGATCTGAATCTGAGTTGTTATAGTCTTTGTAATCATAATTTTTCTTTTGCTTACAAAGATCTCGGAAGAAGAGCATATTGCTCTTGACAAATGTCAAGAAATCAAAGTAGCTTTTTTCTTATTCGGCTCAGTGTTTCGGGAGTTATACCCAACATGGATGCGATATATTGCAGAGGTATTTGGTTAAATAAGTCTTTGTTATTTTGGAAAAAGAGCTGATAGCGTTCTTCCGCACTCATAGCTATATGAGAATATATACGTTCTTCCAAGGTGGTGAAGCAGTGAATGATAAAATGTTTTTCCACTTCATTCCAATCTGGAAGTATGTTATGGATTTGTAGGTAATCTTGTTTTGTGATGACAAGAAGCTGGCAGTCCACCAAGGCTTGCATGTTCCAGCGAGAAGGTTTATACTCCGGGATATTTCATCACCGTACTTACCTGCTTTATGT
>NZ_JXAC01000094.1 GCF_000814685.1 Sphingobacterium sp. T2 | reverse complement strand
CTATAAGCTCCGCCTCTACACGTAAGATACGTGCAAAAATAGAGTGGAACGTACCCATCCATATGTTCTTTGCTTCGGCTCCCACCACATTCATGATACGCTCGCGCATCTCCTTGGCTGCCTTGTTAGTAAATGTTAGCACCAGAATGTTGAATGGATCTACGCCTTTACGAATAAGATGGGCTACCCTATAAGTGATTACACGTGTCTTTCCTGAGCCTGCCCCCGCCACTATCATCACCGGACCTTCGGTTTGCTCGACAGCAGCGCGTTGGGAAGGGTTTAATCCTGCTAAATAATCCAAATTTATTACGCTTTTTATCCGTTAGAAAATCGAGGTAAAAGTACAAAATTATAGCCAAAAAATTATGAACCGAATGTAATAATTGGGCTTTTTGCTAACTTTAAAAACAAAACCTAATCTTATGAAAAAATTAATAACAATACTATTATTTCTTTGCGCCACACAGGGATTTGCCCAGCAGCAAAAACAGCTACCTGTCGGCTTCACCTATATTGACAATCATATTCCTCATATAGCTTATGACCTTCGTTACCATGGTTCTCATAACTTCGTAGGACGCAGAATAGACGGTTATGAAGCCAACAAACTTATCCTTACCGAAAAAGCAGTGATGGCATTGAAGAAGGTGGAAGCCGAACTCAATAAAGAAGGATTAGGACTCAAAGTGTTTGACGCCTACCGACCGCAGCGCGCCGTAAACCATTTCAAACGTTGGGCCAAAGATATCAAAGACACGCTGATGAAACGAGAATTCTATCCACAGGTAGATAAGCGGGACCTGTTCAAAAAAGGATTTATAGCCTCCCGCTCAGGACATAGCAGAGGCAGCACCATAGACCTTACCATCATCCATCTTAACACCAAGGAAGAGCTAGACATGGGAGCGCCTTTTGATTTCTTCGGTGAAGAATCTGCCCACGGATATGTCCACCTTACCACACAACAAAGGAACAATAGACTCAAGCTTCGTAAAATAATGGAGAAACATGGATTCCGAGCCTACGAAAAAGAATGGTGGCACTACACCTTGCACGATGAGCCTTTCAAAGACAAATATTTTGACTTTCCCATAAAATAAAAAACAGAGTGCTTAATGCACTCTGTTTTTTATTGGAATATTTCTGTCGAAGTCTTTCGTCAAATCTATCAGGTAACCATTAAGGATGGCATATTTGAGATTTCCGTTCTTATCACCGATATAGAAGCTGGCCATACCACCAAAGTCGGGGCTCATAGGCAGATAGAAGGTCGACTGCGTAAAAAGATGTATCGGCAGGTCGTGCAGTGCTTTTTCTTTCAGCACCTCTTCTTTTACCCTCACCGCCATTATTCCTTTTTTCAGCAGTTCGAAGGCCTGCTCATGCGAAAGAGAAGCAGCATTTAGATAATTTGTGTAATCCACCTTTCCTCCAATAAACTTTAACCCCTCCGCCTCAATTTCTTCATAACCGAAAGACTCTTTCAAGTCTCCTATATCTTCTACTCTTCCACGTACATAATAATCTCTTCCTACTGTGGTCTCTCCTCGACGTATAGCAAGATCTGTTTTAAAGGCAGTAGAATCTGGTGCTATTTCTATATTTCGGATGACGATATCATGCATTTGCGAGGCGTTAAAAGGAATTTCCTCGTACTGCTTCTTGTCGAACCGCGCATAGCTGTCCTCCGCAATTTGAATTAAAGCATTTAGGATAATGATAAAGTTTAGTTTGCGTATCTGCTGTTTTTCCGGATCACCTTTCACTCCTCCCGATTCGATCAACACTGTACTGGCATCCCACGACTGGAAGTTATCCCCAAATCCACGAGGAGTATAGGTATCATCGTATTTTGCTACCGCATTAGGAATATACTGCTGTAGAATCTCATTCATTCCTGCTGCCAGCTTCATAGCATTCTCCCGCACGGGATTGATTTCACGTGACTCATTGTATGCCGGTGCCAGCAACGCTATTCCTACGGGATTCTTGGTGTTAGGAACGTTATAGTAGATACTCTGGTCATGCAGATTGAAACCATATTGAGGAGCTATAGTCTTCGCCCTAGCGCGCAGCAATGCCCCTTCGGCCGTTTGTCCTGCTCGGGCGTCGCGGTTCATGTCAATACCTTGAGCTGTTCTACGCTGGAAGCGCTCCGCACCATCCGGATTCAACATAGGAATAAAATGGATTTCAAGGTTTTCCTTCAGCAAAGAGCGTATATTATCATACTCATCTCCCTTACTTCCCAGAAAGTTAAATAGGTCGAAAAGTGCCATTGTAGCCGTAGGCTCATCGCCATGCATCTGCGACCACATCATAACTTTTTTCGACCCCTTACCAAAAGTAACCTCATAGATAGCCCTTCCTTCAAAAGAACGGCCTATCTGTTGTATCCCCAGCTGTCCTCTTTTTTCATGCTCTTTGATGAGGGAGTCTACTTCATGATGTTTGAAGCGACGGTGTCGCAAGGCCGGCTCCTGAAACCTGTCATATATAGCGTTAAATGTAGCAGTATCAATTTTCATGTGGTCGTCTTTAGTCGCCGAAGTTGTCTTTGCCTCATGACAAGACAAATTCAACCCGGCCATACATAGAAGAATAATCAAACTTTTCATAATAACGATTTCTCTAGATATTCTACCCTACCATTTGTTGCGTCCATGCGTACTTTGACACCTACGGGCATCAAAAACTGGTCCGAGATATGTCCTATCACCGCACCGCTATAGGCAGGAATTCCCAAAGGCTTAATATAATCATTAAGCATCTGATCCAATGTAAGAGAACCGTATCCTTGAACCGGACCACAATTGGTACATTTTCCGAAAATAAATCCTTTTATCTGCGACAAGATTCCCGAGTTGCGTAGTTGACAGAACATGCGGTCCAAACGTTCCGATTTTTCATCAATCTCTTCGGTAAATAAGATTGCGTCTTTGAAATCTGGCAGATAAGGTGTCCCACATAGTCCCGTTATTAAGGTGAGGTTACCTCCGAGAATGATACCTTCCGCCACCCCCGGCGTTATGGTCTGTATTCTATCTTTATACTGTATGATGGTATTATCCTTTTTTACGGGATTCTCATATACGGCAAGTTTATTTTCCATAAGCTGTTCCTTGAAAAGCTTTGCCGTATAATTTGTCCAGGTGCTGCTGCCTACCGCACCATGGAAAGAAACCAACCCTACTTTAGCATAAAACGCCAGAATAAGAGCGGTGATGTCGCTATAGCCCAAAAGCACTTTCGGATTACGGCGAATCAGCTCGTAGTCGATGTAAGGAAGTAGTCTGGAAGCACCATTACCTCCTCGGATACAAAGTATTCCCTGCACCTCATTGTCGGCAAACATACTATGTAATCTGCAAGCGTTCCTGATCTGTGCCGGCGAGATTGCCATAGCGGGAACGTATATATTTACCTTCTTTGACTTTAAAACCAAAATAGGCCAACACCTCTTTGGTCATCGTGATGGTTTCTTCTTCCGCCAAAGCTCCTGCAGGGGTAATGATACCAATGGTATCTCCTTCCTTAAGCGTCCGTGCTTTCAGCACACCCTTGACAGCCGATACCGTGTCAGCGACAGCTTGTGCTGTACGATGCGAAATCGCCAGACTTCCTAACCCCAGTCCCAGCGATTTTAAAAATGTCCTCTTGTCCATTACCTGTTAAACAATAGTCTATGTCCTGAACCGACTTCAATAATTTTACCTTCGGAATAAGCCAAGTTGCCCGAAACAATAGTATGTTCAATAGTGGATGCAAAAGTGTGCCCTTCAAAAGGAGACCATCCACATTTCGAGAGAATATTCTGTTTGGTCACCTGATAAGGTTTGTGCATATTTACCACCACCAAGTCGGCCCAATAGCCTTCACGGATAAATCCGCGTTGTTCTATCTGAAAGCAGATTGCCGTATTGTGGGCCGTCTTCTGTACCAGCTGTTCTAGCGTCATCTTGCCTGCATGAACCATATCCAACAGGGCCAATAGAGCATGCTGTACCAGCGCCCCCCCCGATGGGGCTTGAAGATAGGGCTGCTGCTTCTCTTCCAAGGTATGTGGTGCATGATCGGTAGCGATCACATCTATATGACCATCCAACAAGGCTTCAAGAATCTGCGCACGATCCTGTGCTGTCTTCACTGCCGGATTCCACTTTATGAAGTTCCCTTTTGTTCTATAGTCTTCGTCTGAAAACCATAGGTGATGTACACAAGCCTCTGCCGTTATTCGTTTCTCCGACAAGGGTGTGGTATTATCAAAAAGTTGTGTTTCCTTTCCTGTAGAAATATGTAGAATATGAAGACGGGTATTGTTTTTCTTGGCCAAATCCACCGCTTTGGAAGAAGAAAGGTAGCAAGCTTCCTCCGAACGGATTAAAGGGTGCATGTCTATCGTTACAGCGTCTCCGTACTTATCCTTATAGTAGGCGAGATTGCGGCGTATGGTAGCCTCATCCTCACAATGGGTAGCGACAAGTGTAGGAGCATTACGAAAGATATTTTCTAATGCTTTATCATCATCTACCAGCATATTCCCTGTAGAAGAGCCCATGAAGACTTTAATACCGCACACATCGCGTGGATTGGTTTTCAAGACCTCCTCAATATTGTCATTTGCTGCCCCCATGAAAAAGGAATAATTGGCAAGCGAGGTGTCCTGCGCTATATCGAATTTATCTTGAAGTAGCTTTTGGGTCAACGTGTTCGGAACAGTGTTGGGCATCTCCATGAAAGAGGTGGTACCTCCTGCCACTGCAGCCCTACTTTCCGTGAAAATATTGGCTTTATAGGTAAGTCCTGGCTCACGGAAATGCACCTGATCATCAATCAGCCCCGGAAGGACATACTGTCCCTCACCATCAATAACCTTATCGGCATTTACATTTATGCTTGTATCGATCTTTTCTATGCGGCCGTTTTTGATGAAGATATCCTGTACTTGGATTTTACCTTCATTGACCACATGAGCACCTTTGATAATAATAGAAGACATTTTTAGTGTTTTGATGAGAAAAATAACTTATACAAACATAGCAAATAGATATATTACTTTTCATCAAATATTGTTAATAACCATATCAAAAATCAAAGGACGACATTGCATGTCGTCCTTTGTGAACAAGCTTTACACAAAACGTTTGTCTCCCGGCTTGTACGGATAGTCCCCATCATATTTTCCCGGGATGTTGACAAAAGATTSAATTCGTC
>NZ_JXAC01000093.1 GCF_000814685.1 Sphingobacterium sp. T2 | reverse complement strand
ACCAAAATCACAAAAAAAAACAAAATTGAATATCCCGTTGGTCGACAGCTCGTTCAACGCATCCGAACCAAAAGCTATCGTCACCAGCATACCCAAAGCAACATAAATCACGATGATGAAAAGCCCGTACAGCAACGCCTGAGAAAATCCTTGGGCATGAGACCCCGAACGCTTGGTGAAAAAGCTCACCGTAAGAGGAACCATAGGAAAAATACAAGGCATGAAGAAAGCAGCAAAACCACCGAGAAGTCCAGCAATGAAAATCCCCCACAGCGAAGAATCCTGAACATCAGACTCCATAACGGACATAGACAAGCTCTGTTCGCCCTCTAATGCTACGGTATCAACCTCCTCAACAGAACTATCCGATCCATCCGTGAACTCCAGCCCCTCCACATCAATAAACCCCGTATTGGTGTCCAGCTCCGTACCATCCGTATACTCTAGGCCTTCTACATTGATGATCGTATCCTGAGCATCTACAGTAGAAGAGAAAAAAGCTGAAATTATAAGAAAAAAAGAAATCAAATAGATTTTCATTATACGATAACATTAAACAAGTAAGATGTAAAAATAAAAAAAGGCAGTCTAAAAACTGCCCTTTTTCTATATAATACTACAAGAATTTACTTAATTGTTACTTGGAAATTATATTCATCAGGCGGCAAACACTGATTTTTATCACAAGCCATATATTCAACCTTTCCACTCACACGGGCTTGCTTGCCGTTTAATTTTATCTTTTGTTGGAAGATAACTTCATTCGTGAAATAAGGAACGTTCATTTTAAATACTTCCTCATATTTAGTCTTAGGCTTCACGCTTTCCACCACTTTACCGTTCAAAGCATATTCTTTTGAGTTTTTGAACGAAAAGGTTGTAGGCAGTGGTCCCCCATCAGGAACATTCTGTCCGTAAATATGCCATCCGTTTTGAATTGTCGCTTTGATGTTTACAATAGCTTCTTTGCTGTTAATTTTTTTAGCCGCCACAGACCATTTTACCGGATTTTGGATCTGCGCAAATGCTGCAGATACAGTCATCACTACAGCCGCAATTAATAAACCAATTTTTTTCATAAAATATTTGTTCTAGCTAATCTTCTTTGCTTTTAAGACTTTCTTACCTCTTAAAAGTTTAACGCAAAGGTCCGTTTAATTTTAATAATCTACAAGTAATTACTTTGTTATAGTATATAAACAATACCTTTTAGGTCAACTTTCTTCAGCTGTCCTTCAAGCAATATTTGCAGCAGCCCATCTTCTTCCACCCTTCTGATGACACCTTTCATTCTCTTTCCTTCATACAGGAAGTCCGCCTCCGTGTCACGGAGGAACAGCCTGCGATTATATAATTCCAACATCTCGTTTCGACTGATTTCCAGCCTCTGCAAATAACGTTTCAACCCACCCTGTATTTTGACGATAAAATCAACAAAATCCACCTTTAGATTAGGATTTTCCAACATCAAAGATGTAACTTTATGGTGAATAGTATCGGGAAAGTTCTTTTGAAATACGTTAATGCCTATACCAATGATACTATGCTTAATATATTTGCCGGCGAGCTGCATTTTCAATAAGAATACCACCCAGCTTTTTACCATGGAGAATGATATCATTAGGCCATTTGATATGGTAATCAGCAGGGAACACGCTTTGTAAGGCGTCTACCACAGCAAGGCTGGTGATAACGGTGAGCCAAAACTGCTGCTGTACAGTCCACTGATGTGGACTTAGAAGGATGCTGACGGTCAGATTCTGGTTCGGTTCACTGACCCACACATTGCCCCGTTGTCCTTTTCCTGCTGTCTGATTTTTTGCCATTATGGCAGTAAAAGGTTCCAATGGCGTGGATTTTGTCAATAAATATTTCAAATAGTCATTTGTAGAGGAAACTTCCTCAAGAACAATTATGTTTTTTGGGCCAGAATCTTCGAAAAATGTGTTATTTTGCAATTGAATTAATTTTAAAGTGACAAAGTAAAACTATAATATTTCTTAATGAGTAAAAAGAAAAATTCAGAATTGTCTAGCAAATTGGCAGATGTCGTAGTAATGGGTATGCAGGAGAAGAAAGCCAACGACATCGTGAAGATGGATATGCGTGAAGTAAACAGTACACTTTCTGATTATTTTGTGATTTGCAATGCGGACAGCCATATTCAAGTCAACGCAATAGCAAAAAGTGTGGAAGAAGAGGTGTATAAAGCGTTCGGCCAAGATGTATGGCATAAAGAAGGAGAGGGTAACGGAGAGTGGATTTTATTAGATTTTGTTGATGTAGTAGTTCATATTTTTAAAACGGAGGCACGCGAGAAATACCGCATCGAAGACCTATGGGGTGATGCTAAAAGCGAACATTTCAAAAGTGCCTAATGAAGGTTGTACAATAGTAAGTTACGATAATTTATAATAGAAAAAAATACCAAGTAAAAAGGTAACTCCAAATCCGCCGAAATTCAACATGATATGGTTGTTTATAGCAGCCATAGCTGGATTTATCGCATTAAATTTTTTCTACGGTGTAAGTTCGACCAAGGAAATTTCTTACGAAAAATTTGAGAAGGAAATGCTCCTTGCCGGGGATGTGGAAAAGCTCGTAGCACTTAAAAATGGAAGTGTTTACGAAGTAGAAGTCTATATAAAACCCGAAAAGCTTAAAGACAATCCAAAATATAAGGAGGTAACTCCTACAGACAGCAGGCTGGCTCTCACCTTAAGAGGACCGCAATACTTCTTCACCGAAGGATCGGCAGACATCCTCAACCAAAAGTTGAGCGAGTCACAGAAGCTACTTCCTGAAGATACGCCGCGCGTCCCTATTCAGTGGGGAGAGCGGACAAACGCTTGGGGAGGAATTATAGGATATATTCTTCCTTTGGTGATTATCATCGCCGTATGGATTTTCCTTATGCGCAGAATGGGCGGTGGTGCTGCCGGAGGTGGACAGATATTTAATATAGGGAAATCGAAGGCCCAGCTGTTTGATAAAGAGTCACAGATAAATGTCACCTTCAACGATGTCGCAGGCCTTGAAGAGGCTAAAACCGAGGTGATGGAAATCGTAGACTTCTTGAAGAATCCTAAAAAATACACAGAGTTAGGAGGAAAAATCCCTAAGGGAGCACTCCTAGTTGGGCCTCCGGGAACGGGTAAGACCTTATTGGCCAAAGCTGTAGCCGGCGAGGCTCAGGTGCCTTTCTTCTCCCTTTCAGGTTCGGATTTCGTAGAGATGTTTGTCGGTGTGGGAGCTTCTCGTGTACGAGATCTCTTCAAGCAGGCCAAGGAGAAAGCACCATGTATCATCTTTATCGATGAGATTGACGCCATCGGCCGTGCTCGGGGTAAAAACTCTATCATGGGCGGAAATGACGAACGTGAAAATACGTTGAACCAACTGTTGGTAGAGATGGATGGTTTCGGCACCAACTTAGGTGTAATTATTTTAGCTGCAACAAACCGTCTTGACGTATTAGACCAAGCCTTACTTCGTCCCGGTCGTTTTGACCGTCAGATTTCTATCGACAAGCCGGACCTTATAGGCCGTGAACAGATCTTCAATGTACATCTCAAACCATTGAAACTCGCTCCGGATGTAGATGCAAAAAAACTTTCAGCACAAACCCCCGGATTTGCGGGTGCTGAGATTGCCAACAGGTAYAGTAACGAGGCTGCTCTGATTGCTGCAAGAAAGAGCAAAACATCCATTGACATGCAAGATTTCCAAGATGCCATAGATCGGGTCATCGGTGGTCTGGAAAAGAAAAATAAAATCATCTCTCCGGAGGAAAAGAAAATCGTGGCCTACCACGAAGCGGGTCACGCCATCGCCGGCTGGTTCTTAGAACACGCCGATCCTTTGGTGAAGGTGTCCATAGTACCTCGTGGGGTTGCCGCCCTAGGATATGCCCAGTATCTGCCTAAAGAGCAGTTCTTATACACTACCGAACAGCTTATCGACAGCATGTGTATGACCATGGGAGGTCGTGTGGCAGAAGACATCACCTTCGGAAGAATCAGCACGGGCGCACAAAACGACTTGGAACGCATCACTAAGCTTGCCTATGCTATGGTTGCCGTGTACGGTATGAACGAAAAGGTCGGCAACGTTTCATTCAATGATAGCTCTGAGTCGCAGTTCCATAAGCCTTATTCCGAACGCACGGCAGAACTTATCGACGAAGAAGTTCGTCAGCTTATAGCCAACGTATATAAGAGAACAAAAGAGCTGTTGCTGGAAAAACAAGAGGGTTTGATAAAAATAGCGGAAAAGTTGCTGGAAAAAGAAATCTTATTCCAATCGGATTTAGAAGAGATTTTAGGAAAACGTCCTTTCAGCCACCGTACCACCTACGATGAATTTGTCAACGGGGGAGCGGACGGCGGAGGAGTCCCGCAAACAGAACTTCCACTACCTCCGATTCCGGAACAAAGTGGTACACCCGAAGTGAATCCCTCTTCCGTAAATAATGAAGAAAATTAATAAATAAGGTGTATCTTAGGATACACCTCTTTTGTTTAGATAAATGAATATACGAAACACGACCGCTAAAGAGAGAATGCTGAAAAGCATAAGACAAGCGTTATTGCAGAAAAGAGATAATCCTCATCCCGATTACGAAGATTCACAGCTTTACAAAGATGAGGAGGAAAGTTTAGATGTAACCTTTGCTAGAGAGCTCACCAATGTGGCAGGTCATTTTGTCTATTGCGACGGAGAAATTCAGGTTATCGAAAACCTTATCGCTCTTGTCGAAGAACTGGGGGTAAGTAAAATTTTCGCATGGGAACAAGAGATAAAAAGCCTTCTAAACACTTACGGATTTCCTTATATATCTTCAGAAAACGGATTTGAGCAGGCTGAAGCGGGCATCACAGGATGTGAAGCACTGATAGCCCGCAACGGCAGCATTATGATTTCCAACGCCAACCTTTCGGGAAGACGCCTAAGCATTTACCCTCCTATACACATAGTTTTTGCCAAAGCATCACAACTGGTCATGGACATCAAACATGGATTTACCTTACTCAAAGAAAAATATGGTGAATCCCTTCCTTCCATGATTTCCATGATCACAGGACCGAGTCGTACAGCAGACATTGAAAAGATGTTGGTTTTGGGAGCTCATGGTCCTAAGGATTTATATGTATTTCTAATAGAAGACATGATTTTAGGCCAATGATTCAACAGTATCTTTTTTATACGCCGGTAGCAAGTATAATTTTCGTCCATCACTATTGCAGCCAGTCTTTATACCTTTTCAAATCAGCACCTTTATGGTAAGTTGATGCTGCATCCTTATGCCATTGCACGTGATCGACGCAAGTTATATACTATAGTTACCAGTGGAATCATCCATGCTGACTGGGGGCACCTGCTCTTCAACATGATTACCTTCTACTATTTCGGCTTTGCTCTGGAACAGTTTTTTGTAGCCTCCAGCGGAGCTCTTGGCCACCTTTACTTTGCTTTGTTGTACATCATAAGCCTTATACTTAGCGATATCCCTACCATCGTTCAGCACAAAAACAATCCGGGATATTACAGTCTTGGTGCTTCGGGAGCCATTTCTGCGGTCCTGTTTTCATTCATCTTATTCCAACCTAAAGCCATGCTGGGCATATTCATGATTATCCCCATGCCGGCGTACCTCTTCGCGGTATTGTATCTAGGATACTGCATTTGGGCTTCTAAAAATGCTAATGACCGCATCAACCATGACGCTCACCTTTTCGGAGCACTGTCAGGCCTTATCCTTACTATACTGCTTTATCCGTGGATAGTACGCCACTTTTTAGGACAGTTTTAATTAGCCAGCCCAGTTTTCACGGTCCAGACTACGGAACTGTATGGCCTCTGCAAGGTGTTGGTTGTTTATGTCTGCCGAATCTTCCATATCGGCTATGGTGCGTGCAACCTTCAGAATACGGTCATATGCACGAGCAGAAAGACTCAGCCTCTCCATAGCTCTTTTGAGGAGCTGTTGTCCCGACTCGTCAATCTGACAGACCTCCCTCACCATACGAGAGCTCATCTGAGCATTACAGTACACCTTTTCATTTCCCGAAAAGCGCTGTGCCTGTCTTTCTCTGGCCTTAATGACGCGCTCACGGATGCTCTTGCTACTCTCTGCCTTGCGTGAGGAAGAAAGCTCATTAAATTCTATAGGTGTGACTTCAACATGTAAATCTATACGGTCCAATAGCGGACCAGAAATTTTGCTGAGGTAGCGTTGCACCACAGCTGCCCCACAGATACATTCTTTCTCCGGATGGTTATAATAGCCACAAGGACAAGGGTTCATCGCCGCAATGAGCATGAAACTGGCCGGATAATCTACCGTAAACTTGGATCTGGAAATCGTAATGTTACGTGACTCCAACGGCTGGCGCATGACTTCCAACACCGAACGCTTGAATTCAGGCAGCTCATCCAAGAAGAGAACACCATTATGGGCTAAAGAGATCTCTCCGGGCTGGGGGTGTGTTCCTCCGCCGACCAAAGCTACATCGGAAATAGTATGATGCGGAGCACGAAATGGTCTGGTAGTCATCAGGGAGCCCGCAGCGGGAAGTAAGCCTGCCACGGAGTGGATCTTCGTCGTCTCCAAAGACTCTTCAATGGTCAATGGAGGCAGTATGGTGGGCATCCGCTTGGCCAGCATCGTCTTTCCAGCCCCAGGTGGACCTATTAAAATCACATTATGGCCTCCAGCAGCGGCAATTTCCAGTGCTCTTTTGATATTTTCCTGTCCTTTTACATCCGCAAAGTCCATGTCATAGTTGTCAATATTCCGTTCGAACTCTTCCTGAATATTGACAACGGTAGGAGCAATAATTCTGTTGCCATCAAAAAAATCGACCACATCCTGGAGACTTTCCACACCATAAATCTCTAGGTCAGAGACAATGGCAGCCTCCTTAGCATTCACTGATGGAAGGACAATACCTTTGAATCCATCTTTCTTTGCCTGCACAGCAATAGGCAATGCTCCCTTGATGGGTTGTATCATGCCGTCCAACGAGAGCTCTCCCAAAATAATATATTGCTGCAGCTTGTCCTCATGAAGTTGACCGGAAGCTGCCAGAATACCTACCGCGATGGATAAATCATAAGCGGATCCCTCCTTACGTATGTCCGCCGGCGCTAGGTTGACGACAATCTTTTGTCTAGGCATCCTATAACCAGTAGCCGTTATCGCACTTTCAATACGTTGTAAACTTTCCTTCACCGCATTGTCCGGTAAGCCTACAATATAGTATTTAGTCCCCGTCGAAACATTCACCTCCACCGTTATCGTCGTCGCTTCAATGCCGTAAACAGCACTACCAAAAGTCTTTACCAACATAACGTGTGAACATTTTAGGTTAGCTACGGATAGTCAATTTTTGTATTAATTTAATAAAATCCGAATGGAAATAAAAAGTCAACTTTTTCCTTTTCCATTTGTATGAATGACAGTTGGTGCCCTTTGGTCTTGTTTTTGCTAATTATTGAGAAAGGACATATTTTTCGATAAAAAATATTTTTATTTTAAACGTTTTTGCTTTAATTAGTGTTATATTAATAAAGACAAGTAAAATAAATCAACAATATGAAAGATAGCGGAAAAGTAGTAGTGGCTTTATTAGCCGGAATGGCAGCAGGAGCTGTATTAGGTCTATTATTTGCTCCAGAGAAGGGATCAGATACAAGAGATAAGTTAAATGAATCACTTTCTGATTTGGGAGAGGCTATAAAGGAAAGAGCAGAACAACAGATTGATCAGCTTAACGACCTGAAAGAAAAAGTTTTAGCAGCTGTAAAAGCTAAAGCTTCTAAAGTTGAAGAAATAGTAGATGACGAAATCATCGAACACGCATAAACAGTATGTCAGCTATCTACAAGCGGCTGCTCTGCCGCTTGTAGATTAAAAGATTTGTAGATGGACGAACCAAAGTTTTCTTTTTCCGGCAGCTTTCAGAAAACCAAAGAGTATATAGATACTCAACTTGAGATTCTGAAGCTTAAAGCTATATCGAAAATATCACGTATAGTGGGAGCTATCATTTTGGATATTACCAAACTGGTACTGACTCTCGTTATAATCTTCTTTTTGTCCCTAGCTTTAGGATTCTGGCTGGGTGAACTGTTAAACAGTAACGCTCTAGGCTTCTTGGTTACAGGAGCTATCTTCATTATAATTTTGGTTATCGTTATGCTATTAGAACCTAAGCTGGAAGCCAAATTCATGGACATTACCATTAAAAAAGTATTAGGGAAATGGAATGAGGAAGAAGGTTTTATCAGCAGATGGAAAGTGAAGAATTTGAGAATAGAAAGCAAGCCGAGGAAGAGCAAAAAAAAGCCAATGCTACCGTAAAAGAAATGTTTGAAACTGCAGTAGATGATGAAGATAAAAATTAAACAATTCCGAAGAGCTGAAGAAAGAACTGTTGCGTCTTACCCTTTTGAAGAAAGAGCAGGAGGCATATCTTGCTCAACAATATACATTGCTGAAAAATAAGGTAGAAACTCCTGCTCGAGTTTTCAATGCTGTAGTTTCCAATGTTCCTGGCGTGGGAATGATTAAAGGCCTGTTTTCCACTTCCGCTTCCGGAGGAGGCAAAACGTCAGCAAGCAATAAATCGGATTGGCTTACCAAGGCTTCTCAAATCGTCCTGCCTTTGGTGCTTAACAGAACCTTACTCAAAAAAAGCGGATGGTTAAAAAAAACACTGGTACTTCTTGCGTCGGAAGGAGCAGCCTCGCAGATTAACAAGGATAAAATTTCTTCTGTAGTAAATAAAGTTGCTGACTTCATTCGTCCTAAAAAATCCTCAAAGAAGAAGCATAAAAATATCAACCCCTTGGAAGAAGAATCTGAAGACAGCAACCTTAGCATTCCGCCTCTAAGTGAGACGTATTAACAGTATTTCTTTTTAAAATCTTCGTAAGCTAATTTAATCCCTTCCCGAAGGGATATTTTATGTTTCCACCCCAAGCTGTGCAGTTTGGAAACATCCATCAGCTTTCTTGGTGTGCCGTCAGGCTTCGAGGTGTCGAATGTTATATCGCCTTCATAGCCCACGATTTCTTTGATTAGGTAGGCCAAGTCTTTGATTCTCAAATCTTCCCCTACCCCTATATTGACAAACTGCTCTCCATCGTAGTGGTTCATCAAAAACACACAAGCGTCTGCAAGGTCCGAGGAGAATAAGAATTCTCGCAATGGAGTTCCTGTTCCCCAGATGACCACTTCAGGAGCTCCCTTTTCCTTTGCTTCATGGAAACGTCGGATTAAGGCCGGCAGTACGTGTGAATTTTCGGGGTGATAATTGTCATTATAGCCATACAAGTTTGTAGGCATTACCGAAATAAAATTACAGCCATATTGCGCTCGGTAGGCTTCACACATCTTTATCCCCGCAATCTTGGCTATAGCATATGGTTCATTGGTAGGTTCCAAAGTGCCTGTCAGAAGATATTCTTCCTTCAAGGGCTGGGGCGCAAATTTGGGATAGATACACGAAGAACCTAAAAACATAAGCTTCCTTACCTTATGCTTGAAAGACTGATGTATCACATTGTTCTGGATAGCCAGATTGTCGTATATGAAATCTGCTCTATAGGTATTGTTTGCGACGATTCCACCCACCTTTGCTGCTGCCAAAAAAACATATTCCGGCTTTTCTGTTCTAAAGAATTCCTCCACAGCTGCTTGGTTGCGAAGGTCCAGCTCCTGAGAAGTACGAGTTATCAGATTGGTGTATCCTTCCTTTTGAAGATGATTGTAGATAGCTGAGCCCACCATACCGCGATGCCCTGCCACATATATTTTTGCGTTCTTTTTCCACGATAAATAGTTGAATTACTGCAAATATAAGGTTAATTTTGCGACTTAATTGAAGTTATGGGTAAGGATAAATTAAGAAAATTTGCAGAGGTAGCTACATTCAAAAATGTAGTACAGCTAGATGCGGGAAAAGATTATAAAGGACAGTGGGCTTCCAAATTCTTTGACAACAATAACCCTGTCATTTTGGAATTAGCGTGTGGAAAAGGTGAATATACGGTAAATCTTGCCAAACTATTTCCTGATAAAAATTTCATCGGCATTGACTATAAAGGCAACCGCATTTGGCGTGGAGCAAAGACAGCGTTGGAAGAAGGAATTGACAATGTAGGTTTCCTACGCATCCAAATCGAAACGATTTTGGAGCATTTCGATGAAAATGAAATTTCAGAAATATGGATTACTTTCCCTGACCCACAGCCTCAACAAAGCCGTGAAAAGAAAAGATTAACCCATCCAAGATTTTTGGAACGTTATAAGTTTATCCTCAAAGAGGATGGCATATTGCATCTAAAAACCGATAACGATGGATTTTATGCCTATACTTTAGAACAAATAGACAACTTGGGATATCATAAAATCAAAGAAACAACGGATTTATATAATTCGGATTTGGTGGATGAAGTCCTATCGATTAAAACCTATTACGAGAAAAAGTATTTGGCCGTAGACAAAAATATCAACTACGTTCAGTGGCAGTTCAACAAATAATCCAATAAAAAAACTCGACTAATGATAGTCGAGTTTTTTTATTTTAAAGTTTTCAGGAAAAAGCCTTTTCGGTTGAATACAAGGCTCTTATGTGGGTTATCAAAGATAGTCAAGTAACGATTTGGTAACGGTGCTTATTGCTTTGCTTTTCAACACGTTTCCGTTAGCTCACAGCAAATATACAAAATTTATTATTCTCAAAACCATACAAAGGATTTTAATATCCGATTATTACACTTGGCAAAACAGGACAAGAAAAAAGGGCTTTTATTAAACCCTTTTTACGCTGTACAGATATAGCAAACCCTACCTACCGTCCTGCTCGTCCATTTTTTTGATAAGGCTTTCTTTAAGGCTGTCAAGGAATTTAGTTCTGTTCATTTTTCGGGATTTGAGTTCTAAAAACGTGTGATAGAAATCTCCCAAATCAACATTAAAAGTGCTTTCAAAGACTTTGACGATAGGTTTAATATCTGCATTGGCGTTATTGAATATGCCTTGTGAATGTAGTGCATAAATCAATTCGGTTAAAGCGGTCTTGCTACCTGTCCAATGCAGGGTTGTCGGTTTGTCGCTTGTGGCTGTTTTTGATAGTTGGTCTTCGAGGTAGTCCTGTATCAAATCATTGGCAATAATCTTTGCTACTTTGTAATCGTGGGAAGTGGAAAAACTGTGGTCGGTTTCAAAAAATAGAATGTGTCCAAACTCAATTGAACATTGTGCTTGCCACGAACAAAATAGGTGTGGTCAAGATAAGTGCTGTCGGTTCTGTAATAGCTGTAAAACGCCATATTGTTATCAAAAAACCTTTTGAGCTTTGATAATTCTTTATTGAAATATTCTTCCAAAACTTCTTTTCCGCCATAAGGTCTTTTGGCTTCAATCTTATACACAGCATTGTAATAAATGAGCTTTGCAACGATGGTAGGTTTCTGATGTTTGAAAAAACGGATTTCTTCGTCTTCATCGCTGAACCCTGTTTTTAGCACATATTCCTTTAATTCGGATAGGCATTCTACAATAAGAAGTATAACAGCTTCTATCCGTTGTATGGAGCAATCAGCTTCAACCTCCAATTCGTTGACTGTTGTTTTTAACCTATGTAATGTTTCGTTGTAAAATTTCTTCATTCGATTATTTTGAAATGTTTAAGCGCACTATGAGTAGTGAATTGCCAACAGCGCTGTTCCCTCATCAAAAACATCTGTCATTTCAACGATGATGATGATGTTGGTGTTGATGGTGCTGAAAATTACCTATATAATGATGATAAATATGACGGACAACAGCAAAAATTAGGAATATCAATATGGCAGAGAGGAAAATCAGCATTGTCCAATTAAGTATTCGGTGATGCAATCTTTCTACCCTTTTTACAGGCTTTCTTGATTGAGAAATATGCCGATTGGGGATATATTTCTTTTTTCGTTTTTTTCTTTTTCCTTTTCAAAACTCATAAATTGAAGGGGTTTAAAATTTCATTCGCTGTATTCTTACCGCATTCAAAATAGCCAATAACGCCACGCCAACATCCGCAAAAACAGCTTCCCACATTGTCGCCAATCCACCTGCTCCAAGTACGAGTACAATAGCTTTGACACCGAAAGCCAAACCGATATTTTGCCAAACGATTTTCTTTGTCTGTTTACCGATGTTGATTGCCATAGGTATTTTACTTGGCTTATCGTCCTGTATGACCACATCTGCGGTTTCGATAGTGGCATCACTCCCTAATCCACCCATTGCGATACCTACGTCGCTCAATGCCACAACAGGAGCATCGTTTACACCATCGCCCACAAAAGCAACGCTTTCGCCTTTGGCTTTGATGTCTTTAACTCTGTTTACTTTGTCTTCGGGCAATAAATCTCCAAAGGCATTATTGATACCCAATTTTTCTGCAACAAATTTTACTACCGTAGCTTTATCGCCACTCAACATTGTAGTTTTTACATTGAGTGATTTTAGTTTTTCAATCGTAATTTGGGCATCTTCTTTTATGGTGTCTGCAATAGTGATATAGCCTACAAATTTTTTATTCATAAGCCACTGCAATTACTGTGTAAACAATGCTATTCGGGTCAATGTCATAAGTGATAGAAAACTTATTCATCAGCTTAAAATTTCCTACCAAAAGTTCTTTTCCGTTTACATTGGCTTTTAATCCGTGTCCTGCTATTTCTTCTACATTTTGCAATGGGATATTATGGTTTACAGCACCAACATATTCTTGAATGGCGGTTGCTACGGGGTGTGTGCTATGGCTTTCCAAAATGTTGACTAATTCCAGAATTTCAGCTTTATCAAATTCGGGATTGAAGTTGATATCCTGAACCTTAAAAACGCCCTCTGTCATTGTACCTGTCTTATCCATCACTACGTTTTGAATATCGGAAAGAGCATCTAAAAAGTTACTTCCTTTGAACAGTATTCCATTTTTGCTCGCAGCACCAATACCACCGAAATAACCTAAGGGAATGGAAATAACCAACGCACAAGGGCAGGAAATAACCAGGAATACCAAAGCCCTGTACAGCCAATCTCTAAACTCATAATTTTCCACAAAGAAATAAGGCAGTAGGCAAATGGCTATGGCTAACAGCACTACAATAGGCGTATAGATTTTTGCAAATTTCCGGATAAATAATTCCGTTGGTGCTTTTTGTGCAGTGGCGTTTTGCACCAATTCTAAAATCTTGCTCAACTTACTGTCGGTGTATGCGGTCGTAACTTTTACCTGCGATACGGTGTTGAGATTTATCATCCCTGCCAAAACGGTTTCGCCTTTGTTTTTTGTATCTGGTTTGCTTTCGCCTGTTAAAGCCGATGTATTGAAAGATGCCGTTTCGGACAACAGTTCTCCGTCTAAGCCTAATTTTTCTCCCGGTTTAAGCTGTATAATTTCGCCAACGGCAACAGTTTCTGCCTTTACGGTTTGCGGTTCATTGTTTTTTAAAACGGTTACTTCATCGGGTCTTTGGTCAAGCAAAGATTTGATGTTTGATTTTGCCCTCGAAACAGCCATTGTCTGAAAAACTTCGCCAACGGCATAGAACAACATTACCGCAACGCCCTCGGGATATTCGCCAATGGCAAATGCCCCGATAGTTGCAATGCCCATCAAAAAGAACTCCGAGAAAATCTCGCCTTTGCGAATACTCTCAACGGCTTCTTTGAGTACGGGCAGTCCAACAGGAGCATAAGCCACCACGTACCAAATAGTCCGTACCCAATCGGTAAACCACGTCTGCGGAAACCAATTATCCATTGCAATACCTGCAAGCAACAGCGCAAGGGAAATAATGGCGGGAAGAAACATCTTGAAAACATTGTCAGTATCTCCTGAATGCGAATGGTCGTGTCCGTCATCATCACTGTGGTCGTGATTATGCCCGTCATTTTTGTGATGCCCTTTTACCAATTCCTTAGCACCTGCTTTGGTGTAGATTTTTTCTTCCTGTGTGCAACAAGTCATTTTGCCTTGTGCATCGTAAGTATGCTTGTGATTTTTGTCTGTATTTATCATAGCCTTTATTTTTTTAGGTTCGTTACCCTTTTATTTCTTATTCTTTCCACGTTATTATTCATTATATGCCTCACGGTATGCTGAAAAGCAAATCGCTTAAACGCATTTAGCTTTTGCTGATGCTTAGAATAAAATTCATCGGGTGTATCAAAAACGCCAAAGTCCTGATTGATGCCTTTATCCTGAATAAACGTATTGTTGAGGTTCCATTCAATCGGCGGGTTCTCAAAATTATCGGTATAAACCCCGAAACCGCAGAAAGTGGTTTTGCAATCGCTATTCTGCTCCTGCAATTTTGTGAGGTACGGTTTATCCAAAATCACACCCTCTAAAAAATACCATTGCTCGTTTACCCAAACTTCAACCCAGCTATGCAAGATATTCTTAGGCGATAGTCTGTACCAAATACCTGTAATAGCTCCTTTCTGCAATGCCTTGTCAATGGTAAAGCCGTGAATACGGTTAGGTACATCTGTTGCTCTTAACAAAGCCATTAATAAAGTGGCTTTTGTGTTGCATTGTCCGTACCCGTCATTCAGCACCTGCGATGCGGAAATATAATCAGAAACATTATAGCCAAACTTTATTTCGTCCCGTACAAAATTGTAAATGGCTTGAACTTTGGCAACGGTGTCCAAGTTTTCCCACCCTCTCTGCTCCAATAGCTTTTGTATGGAAGCATTGGAGTAGTCAAGGATTTTTGTTTCTTTAAGATAGGTGTCCATAACACTTTTATATTTATAACAAAGTTACACAGGGAGAGCCTGCTATGCTATTGCAAACTCTCCTTTAAACAGTTTTCACAAATTCCCTTACCAAATAATTTTAGTTCGTCGATACGGTAATTCTGACTTCCATTCTGCGGTATTATAAAATCCTCCTTACAGGTTGTCTGCTTACAAATCTTACAATAGAAATGTAAGTGCCAATCCTTGTGTGTATTTTCATCACACCCATCGTGGCACAGAATATACTTGACCGTAGTGTTCTCCTGAATACTGTGTACAATGCCTTTTTCTTCAAAAGTTTTCAAAGTCCTGTAAATCGTAACCCTGTCTGCTTTATAAAAATGGCTCTCAATTTCAGATAAGGACATTGCTGTCTGCTGTTGCTCCAAGAAGTCGTACACCAATATCCGCATACTTGTCGGATTGGTGTTCTTTGACAACAGCTTCTGTTCAATGTTTTTTTCTCATTATCCAATGTTTTTTAGTGAGCGTGGGCGTGTTCTCCCGAATCATCCATTTTTGCATTCACAAAAAAACGCGCCTTTTACCACGATATGCGCACCGTGCGGAATTTCACTTACAGGTGTAATTGCCGTATAACCCAATTGCGTAGCACCTTTAACGACTTCCATTCTTACAAATTGAGTTCCTTTTTCAGAACCGTGGTTATGGTCGTGAGCTTCGCCCTCTTTATGGTCGTGAGCTTCTTCTTCCCGCTCCTTGACCAAAAAGATGTAATACTTTCCGTCTGCATTGACAATAGCATCGTTGGGTACAGCCGTACTTAATACATCATCTAAACTTACCATTCCGGTTATACTCATTCCGTCAATCAATCCTGCTTTATCTCCTGTAATCTTGCTGTGAACAGCAATAGTTTTACTCTCTCCGCTAAAGGATGAGCCGATACTATAAACTTCGGCAGAATAAGTCTTATTGGGATTGTTGGTTACGACAAAATCTATTTTCTGACCTATTTTGATTAAAGGAATATCCTTTTCATACACCTGTAAGTCCAAGTGCAGGGCTGTGTTTTCTATGATTTCAGCAATAGGCGATGACACATCTACATAGCTTCCGATTTTGGCGAAAACATTGCTCACAGTACCGCTTATCGGACTTGTAACGACCAACGAGGATTTAAGATTGGAATTTGACAGGGAAGCCGGATTAATGCCCATCATTTGGATTTGTTGTTGTAACGATGCTTTTCGTGTTCTCAACGTGTTCAATTCGGTAGTGGCACTTTGCAGGTTTTTCTTTGCACCTGCATTTCCCTCGTTCAGCTCTCTTTGTCTTGCCACTTCCTGCTCTGCAAATTCTATCCGGCTATTGATGCTTAGGTATTCTTCCTGCAATTGTATGAATTGCGGATTGGAAATAGTAGCGATAACCTGACCTTTCCTTACGAAATCGCCTATCTCCACATTAAGGGATTTGATAACACCACCAAACAACGAGGTTGCATTCGCCTTGTTGCTGTTGGGAACTCTTAATGCTCCATTGGCTTTCAATGTTGCGGATAATTGCTTCTGTTCAATTGAACCGATTTCAATACCCACCGCTTTCATCTGCTCATCGGTCAGCACTGCAACATTTTCTTCTTCTTCTTCGTGTTCGTCCGTTGTTGTTTCTGCTTCCGTTCCGTGATTATGCCCATCGCCCTCTTTATGATTATTTGTACAGGCGTTGAAAGCAAAGAATGCTACGAGGACAAGAACGCTAAAAACTATATTATTTATGATACGTTTCATATATTGTATTATTTACTGATTAATGAATGGATAAGCGTTACAGCCTCATTGATTTGCTGTATGCTCTTTAAATAATTAAGCTGAATGTCTGCTGTTGTCTGCAAGGCAAATAGGTACTCCACATAAGAAATATCTCCGGTACTGTACCCCAGCTTTGCAGCATTGATAATCTCATCAGCATTGGGAAGTGCCTGCTCCTTGAAATAGGTAAACTGCGCTACATATTGTTCGTATTGTTTCAAGGCGTTTGCCAATTCCGTTTTAAGCTGTTGTTCCTGCCATTGCGCATTTAATTCCAATGATTGTTTCTGATAATCAAGCGAGCGAATTTTTGCTTTGGTGGTTGTAAAAATGGGGATTGTAATACCTACATCAACAAAACTAAACCGCTGTCCTCTGCCATAAAATTGCTCTACACCATTTTTACTGTGCATTCCTATCAGCGATATGTTATTATAGCCGAACGTAAAATCAGGCAGGCTGTTTGCCCGTTCCAATTTCTTGTTCTGTTCGGCAATTTTCGCCTCTTGGTACAATAGCTGGATGCTCGGATGATTTGCAACAGCCGAACTGTCAATGAAAGAACTTAACAGCAATGGTGTATAATCCGGTTGAGGTTCTATTAAGAAATCTTCCTGTGTCTGCATCAGATTTTTAAGGCTTTGATAGGCGTTCTGCCTTAAAACCTCGTTTTGCTGGAGCAATAAATTGATTTCCCTCTGTTTGGTAACAGCAGTACTGACTTCAATCCGCCCTATATCTCCGGTTTTATAACGCAGTTCCGCCACACGGATAAAGTCTGAATAAATACTATCAAGATACTTTAAAACCGAAGCGTTATGCTCCAAATATTCCAACTGATAATAATAGGTTCTTACCTGCTTTTTCAGTTCATTTTCTGTAAGTGCCTTCGCCCACTGCTGACCTTTTACCTGCTCTTTGACAAGGTTTTTCTTCGCCCCAAAGAGTGTCGGGAAGGGAATGGTCTGTGAAATTTGGAAACCGTCATTATATTCAAATCCGTCTGTGTTTCCATATTGGAAGTTTACATCGGTCTTCGGTAGTTCATACGCCGTCTTGCTAAGGCTTTGGGCAGATTGAATATCCAAATTTTTGGAACGTAGCTGAGGGTTATTCTCCATTGCTATCTCGATAGCTTTATCGACATTTATCGGAGTTTGTGCCTTACCGCTTTGAGAGAAACCCAAGAACACAAACAGCAACAATACAGGTGTTATGGCTTTCGTTTTATTGTTTTTCGGAGGTTTTTGGTTTCTCATAAATACAAAGTACAGCAATGGCAGAACGAACAATGTCAGGGCAGTTGCCGAAATCAGTCCTCCGATAACCACCGTTGCCAATGGTTTTTGTACTTCTGCACCTGCACTTGTACTTAATGCCATTGGTAAAAAGCCTAAACTTGCCACTGATGCGGTCATCAATACGGGTCTTAGCCTTGTTTTAGCTCCCTCGATTATCCTCGGAACAATCTCATTCCAGCCCTCTTTTTCCAACCTGTTGAACGTGGCAATCAGTACGATACCGTTCAGAACGGCGACACCGAACAGGGCGATGAACCCGACACCTGCCGATATGCTGAATGGCATATCCCGAATTAAAAGTGCAAACACACCTCCGATAGCACTCATCGGGATAGCGGTATATACCAAAATGGCTTCCTTGAACGAATGGAACGTGAAATACAGTAGGATAAAAATCAGAAGTAGTGCGATAGGTACTGCAATCAGTAATCTGTCAGTAGCTTTTTGGAGGTTCTCAAACTGACCGCCATAGGTAAAATAATATCCTGTCGGTAGCTTAACCTGTTCAGCCAACTTATCCTGAATTTCTTCTACAACACTTGCTACATCCCGCCCTTGTACATTAAATCCGATATATATCCTTCGTTTTCCTCCTTCACGACTGATTTGTGCGGGCCCTAATTTGTAATCAATGTTTGCAACCTGTGAAAGCGGTATTTGGTCGCCGTTTGGTAGTGGGATAAACAGATTGCTCACATCCTCAATGGAACTGCGGTGGGCTTCATCAAGCCGTACCACCAAATCAAATCTTCGTTCGTTTTCATAAATCACACCTGCTGATTTACCTGCGAACGCAGTGCTGACAATATCGTTTATTTCCTGTACATTCAAGCCGTAATTGGCTATTCGGGTACGGTCATATTCGATATTGATTTGGGGAAGACCTGCTACCCGTTCTACCTGCGGAGCAGTCGCACCTTCTACTGTTTGAATAATAGCATTCACTTTATTGGCATAAACCAACAAACTGTCGAGGTCTTCTCCGAATATCTTAACGGCTACATCCTGCCTGATACCTGTCATCAGTTCATTAAACCGCATCTGTATCGGCTGATTGGCTTCAAAGAATACACCGGGAATAACTTTAAGTTTCTCCATCATTTCATTGGAAAGCTCGTCATAGGATTTTTTTGTTTTCCATTCGTCCTGCGGTTTTAGGATAATCATCAGGTCGGTGGCTTCAGGAGGCATCGGGTCTGTCGGTACTTCGGCAGCACCAGTCTTGCCTACGACCATTTTCACTTCGTCAAATTCCTTGATTATCCTTGATGCCTGCATAGAGGTTTCCAGACTTTGGCTAAGCGATGTTCCTTGTGGCAGGATACAGTGGAAAGCAAAATCGCCCTCGCCCAATTTTGGCAGGAACTCTCCGCCCATCCGTGAAAATAGAAATATACTTATGGTAAACAGCCCAACGGCAACCGCAATAATCACATATTTTATCCGAATGGCTTTTTCTAACAAAGGCTTATAAACCCCTTGAAGATAGTCCATCATTTTGTCTGAAAAATTCCTTTTGGTAATCGGTTTTTTAGACAGACACAAGGCACTCATCATCGGGATATAGGTAAAGGACAAAATCAAAGCTCCCAAAATGGCGAAACTTACGGTCTGCGCCATTGGCGTAAACATTTTCCCTTCTATACCGACCAAAGTAAGGATAGGAATATAAACAATGAGGATAATGATTTCTCCAAATGCGGCACTCGTACGGATTTTTCTTGCAGATTCATACACCTCCTCGTCCATTTCTGCCTGCGTAAGTTTTTGAGTGGATTTCCGTAAGCCCAAATGATGCATTGTGGCTTCAACAACAATCAGCGAACCGTCCACTATCAATCCGAAATCAATAGCTCCCAAACTCATCAGGTTGGCACTTACGCCAAATAACCTCATCATTCCCAATGCAAAAAGCATTGATAACGGTATAGCTGATGCGACGATTAAACCTGCCCTGAAATTCCCTAAGAAAATAATCAATACAAATATTACGATTAATGCACCTTCAATTAGGTTTTTTTCGACAGTACTTATCGCTCTATCTATCAGGTTCATTCTATCCAAATAGGGTTCTATGACCACATCATCAGGTAGAGATTGTTGGATAACCGGTATTTTTTCTTTGATGTTTTTTACAACTTCAGAGGTGTTTTCTCCCTTCAACATCATTACAATCCCACCCACAGCATCTACTTCGCCATTATAGGTCAATGCTCCGTACCGGGTTGCGTGACCAAATTGTACTTCTGCCACATCTTTGATAAATACCGGAACGCTACCTGTATTTTTAACGACGATATTTCCTACATCTTCCAATGAAGTAACCAGACCAATCCCGCGAATAAAGTAAGCATTGGGCTTCTTATCGATATATGCACCTCCGGTATTTTGGTTGTTGTTTTCGAGGGCGGTAAAAATATCGGAGATACTAACGCCCATTGCCTTGATACGGTTAGGGTCAACAGATACCTCGTATTGTTTGAGCAAACCGCCAAAACTATTGACCTCCGCAACCCCCGGTGTACCATAAAGCTGTCGGGCAACAATCCAGTCCTGCATTGTACGCAAATCCATTGCGGAATATTTATCCTCGCTTCCTTTTTTGGGGCGGAGAATATATTGGTACACTTCGCCAAGACCTGTACTGACAGGAGCAAGTTCAGGCGTTCCGATACCCTCCGGTATCTGTTCCTCCGCTTCTTTCAGTTTTTCATTGACCAATTGCCGGGCAAAATAAATATCTACATCATCTTGAAATACAACGGTCACAACGGAAAGTCCAAACCTCGAAATACTTCTTATTTCTTCCACTTTGGGAAGATTGACGATGCTTTGCTCAACGGGAAAAGTAACCAATTGCTCTACTTCCTGTCCTGCCAATGTAGGGCAGAGTGTAATAATCTGAACCTGATTGTTTGTAATGTCAGGTTGGGCATCAATGGGGATTTGCTTGGCACTCCATACCCCCCAAATGATGAGAAACAAGGTCATTAATCCTATAATGAACTTATTCTTTATAGAGAATTTTATAATACTATTTAACACTTTTATTGTGATTAATGGTGAATAATTAATGATAAATTGCAATGATTATAAATTCGGGAATACGAAGTATGACCCAAAAACATTCAGCTTAATGCTGTAAGCAAAAAGCAATAATCATTAAAACACTAAAAATTATGCATTAATCTTTGGCGGTTGCCAAATTTTCCCGAAGTAGCAGGGGATAAAGATAGATTTGTAATATATTTCAGGCTTAGACAGTTCAAAAGTCTTCGCCTTAACTAAGTTATATACATTCCATTGAAGCACTATGCCCGACACCATTCCACAACAATCGCATAAACAAAACGGGCTGCACATATCAGGTTTTTCCTGATGGTCGTGGCTTGCTTTATGGGCTAATTCTTCTGAATGGTTATGGTTTTGAAAACTCTCCTTTTCATACATATCGGTACACGGCATTAAAAATACCGCCATCATATAAATTGCCAATATGGAAAAAAAGACTTTCATATTCTTTTGCAAAGTTAGTAAAAAAGTAATGCAATGGCATTGCATTGTTTATTGCAATCGTCTCTTTTTCTTCTTCATCCGTTTAGCAAATGTTTCTTCTTTATAATCCACGCCTTGTGCATCAGGTAAAAGGCTGAATAATCCTATATCGAAATTCTGAGAATGTTCCTGTGGGATAAACTCAAAAAGGTCTTTCGTTGGTTGTTTGTCTATTGTATTCGTTTTGGAAAGAGGGTTATCCTGTGTTTTCAGTTCGGGTTTGTTGCCGTTGTTCCACCAATCGTTAAAAACATTTGCAGACAGGTTTCTGTCTAACTGTGAACCATTCCATACACTACGGCTCTCGTGGTCAATGAAAGTTACTCCGTAAATCCGTCCGTTGTCGTTTCTGCGAACAATCGTATTAATACCGTGTTCGGTCAATTGTTTTCTAAATTCTATTTCGTTGCTTTTTTCTGCTTTTTACCGCATTACCAAAAAATCATAAAAAGGCTGTAAAGCCTTTATTTACAACCGTTTTGCCTGTTATTAATCTTTAATGTATTTTTACTGAAACTTTATTTTATAAGCTCCGAAATTCTTATTGAAATTTCTTAGCGTTGATTTTACGTTCGTTTTCTGTCAAGTAAATCTTACGCAAGCGGATAGATTGAGGTGTCACTTCAATATATTCATCGGCTTGAATGTATTCCATACATTCTTCCAAGGAGAATTTAATTGCCGGAGCGATACGTACGTTCTCATCCGACCCTGAGGCGCGCATGTTGGTAAGCTGTTTTGCTCTAGTCACATTTACTGTCAGATCGTTGTCCCGAATATGTTCTCCGATGATTTGACCTTCGTACACTTCCACTCCTGGATCGACAAAGAAGCGACCACGGTCCTGCAGCTTATCTATAGCATAAGCTGTTGTAGTACCGGTATCCATAGAAATCAATACGCCTGCAAGACGTCCTGGGATTGGTCCTTTCCAAGGCTCATAACCTTTAAGACGGTGTGCCATCACTGCTTCACCTGCAGTGGCGGTAAGCACATTGTTACGCAAGCCTATAATTCCGCGTGAAGGTATAGAGAATTCCAAGTGCTGCATTTCTCCTCTTGCCTCCATCACCAGAAGCTCTCCCTTACGTTGTGTTACCAACTCGATAACTTTACCCGAAACATCGGAAGGGACATCTACCACAAGCTCTTCGATAGGTTCACATTTAACGCCATCGATTTCCTTGATGATTACTTGAGGTTGCCCAACTTGCAGCTCATATCCTTCACGACGCATAGTTTCTATCAATACTGACAAGTGGAGGATACCACGACCGTATACTAACCAAGCGTCAGGAGATTCTGTAGGAACCACACGCAAGGCTAAGTTTTTCTCCAATTCTTTTTGAAGACGGTCATAGATATTACGAGAAGTTACCAATTTACCTTCTTTACCATAGAACGGTGAGTTGTTGATAGTAAACAACATGTTCATTGTGGGTTCATCGATGCTGATAACTTCCAATTGTTCAGGATTTTCGAAGTCAGCTATCGTATCACCGATTTCGAAGCCTTCAATACCTACTACGGCACAGATGTCTCCTGCATGTACTTCAGGGACTTTGATGCGTCCTAAGCCTTCGAATACCTGTAATTCTTTGACACGAGATTTTACCACCGTACCATCTCTTTTTACCAATGACACGGGCTGGTTTTCTTTAATCGTTCCACGTGCTACACGCCCTATAGCGATACGACCTACGAATGTAGAGTAGTCTAATGAGGTAACCTGCATTTGTAAAGTACCTTCCGACACTTTAGGAGCAGGGATATGTTCTATAATAGCTTCCAACAAGTCGGTGAAGTCTTTCGTAGGTTTTTTCCAATCCGTAGACATCCATCCTTGTTTTGAAGAACCGTAAAGTACAGGGAAGTCTAGCTGCTCTTCCGAAGCTCCGAGGCTGAAGAAAAGGTCGAATACATTTTCGTATACTTCTTCCGGACGACAGTTTTCTTTGTCTACCTTATTTACTACAACGATAGGTTTAATTCCCAAGGCTAATGCCTTACCTGTCACAAAGCGGGTTTGCGGCATCGGTCCTTCGAAGGCATCCACCAACAGAACTACCCCATCTGCCATCTTCAATACACGCTCTACCTCTCCACCGAAGTCGGCGTGGCCCGGCGTGTCGATGATGTTGATTTTAACATCCTTATATTTTACGGATACATTTTTAGATACGATAGTGATACCACGCTCACGCTCCAAATCGTTGTTGTCCAGGATTAATTCCCCAACATTTTCATTCTCTCTGAATTGGTTTGTGAAGTAAAGGATTTTGTCTACTAGCGTAGTTTTACCGTGGTCAACGTGTGCGATAATCGCGATGTTTCTGATATTTTGCATTGAGCGATAATGTGTTAATAAAAAATTGAGGTGCAAAGATAATGATTTTGCACCTCAGTTTTAGCATTTTATGTATTATTTTTTCTAACTATTCAAATTAATAATCAAACAGTTAGCTCTAAACTTCTCTTTGTAACAAGGATATCCTTCTACTCTCTACATACAACTTACTTAATCACACCCAGTTGTTTTCCCACCTTGGTGAATGCAGCAATAGCCTTATCCAGATGCTCTTTGTCATGAGCTGCAGAGATTTGCACGCGTATTCTAGCTTTGTCTTTCGGTACCACAGGATAATAAAAGCCTATAACGTAGATACCTTCTTCCAGCATCTTAGCGGCAAACTCCTGCGCCAGCTTTGCGTCATATAGCATTACAGGAACTATAGGATGGAATCCCGGTTTGATGTCGAAGCCGGCTTCAGTCATTTTTTCTCTGAAATATTTGGTATTGGACTCCAATTTGTCACGCAGGTGTGTAGTCTCACTCAACATATCCAATACAGCCACAGAAGCTCCTGCGATTGCTGGTGCTAATGTGTTGGAGAATAAGTAAGGGCGTGAACGCTGGCGAAGCATGTCGATGATTTCCTTACGCCCGGAGGTGAAACCTCCTGAGGCGCCGCCTAACGCTTTTCCTAAAGTACCGGTGATGATATCCACTCTGTCCATCACGTCGTACAGTTCGTGTGTTCCTCGTCCGTTTTTGCCGATAAATCCCGTGCAGTGTGATTCGTCAATCATCACCAATGCTTCATATTTGTCGGCAAGGTCACAGATCTTGTCCAATGGCGCTACGGCACCATGGATGGWGCCGTAGCGCCATTGGACAAGATC
>NZ_JXAC01000092.1 GCF_000814685.1 Sphingobacterium sp. T2 | reverse complement strand
TAGTTGTWCAGTATTACCTGAACAAGCTGACCGAAGGAGAAAAGCCGTACGTAAAACTTTTAACCCAAAAGATCTGGACAGAAGGAAGCTCGTTATATCCATCTTTTTGGTGCTTTCGACCCAGAGGAGTTTGATAAATCCCAACAAGACCCCTCTGTTGAGAAGACACAAATTATAGCTTTGGAAGAACGAGTAACTGCATTAGAGACCCAGCTTACCCGATTGAGAGAGGAATTTGACCACCTTTTAGCACAACTAACATAATAATCATGAAAAAAAATGTTATCCTGCTGCTGTTGCTACTTGCATATCTCGCTACAGCCTATACACAGACCTTTGTACCTCTAGCGGAAAATGTAAATGCTTCCTTTCGTGGTATGTCTACTGTCGGAAAAGATATCGTATGGGTTAGTGGCAGCAAAGGCTCGGTAGGCTATTCCAAAGACCAAGGAAAAACGTGGCAATGGGTTAATCCTCAAGGATATGAGCAATACGACTTTAGAGATATTCACGCCTTCTCGGCAAAGGAAGCCATCATCATCAACGCCGGCTCACCCGTGGTAGTGTTGCGTACTACGGATGGTGGACAAAGTTGGCAGAAGGTGTATGAAGACGTACGTCCGGAAATATTTTTCGACGATATTGTCTTTTACGGGAAAAATGGATATATCCTCGCCGACCCTATAGATGGCGCCTTCCAGCTGCTGAAAACTACCAATAAAGGGAAAAGCTGGTATGACGTTAGTTCTCATTTTATCCTTTTCGCCGACGAAGGTGAAGCCGCCTTTGCAGCATCAGGTTCTTCGATGAAGATGTTTAAAAACAAGCTTTATATAGGCACAGGAGGCAAGTATTCTAGTTTTTTCAGCTATAACCCCAAAGGATTGAAGATAGACAAGTACGATGTCCCTATTTGGTCGGGAGAACCGACAACAGGAATTTTCGCCATTGACTTTTATAATGAAAGAAAAGGTATTGTCGTAGGTGGCAACTATATGGAAGATATGAACAATAAAAACAACATCTTGCTGACATACGACGGTGGTAAATCATGGACCAAACCCACTACGCCCGTAAACGGTTATCGCTCGGATGTACTCTATATCACGCAACATATAGTCTTAGCGACAGGAACCTCCGGCACGGATATCTCCTATGACGGTGGTCTCAACTGGAAAAACATCTCCACGTTAAGCTTCAATACCATAAGTAAAAGCTCGGACAACAAGAATATATACCTCACCGGATCAAGAGGAAATATCTATAAGCTTATCCTGAACTACAAATGAATCTTTTTATTAAACGTTTTTACCGCTCCGCTGTTCATCTTGTGAAAGATCAATACAGCTAGAGTTATGCAAGAAGACAAACACGAACCCAAAGAATGGGAAAACAAAGTACCCGAAGTGGTAAAAGAAGAGCCGGATGATAAACCCGCAGGAAGAAATATAATGATTGTAATAATAATAGCGGTTATATTACTCGCTATTGTGTATTATTTCTTTTTCAGAGATACCGACAATATGTTTCAATAAGGAAAATGCTATTACCTTTTACAGTAATAGCACTTTCCATGCAGCATTGATATTCCCTTCTTCCAGGTATTGTTTAGCCATTTCTTGAAGATGAATGTGTCGCGTGGATTCATCTCCTATAAAAGCATTTGTCAATTCCAGTATGGAAGGATCTATCCGAAAACGGTCTATTTCCATATCCGTAGGAATACATTCTATAGTCGCAAGAAGTCGCTTGTCTTCTTGGCTCAGGATGGTGGATTCCCTGATTATTTTAGGCAATTCTTCAAAAAGCATGCTTATAATTTTTCAATAATCTTATCGGCAAATTCACTCGTCTTCAACAAAGTAGCATCTTCCATAAGATTGTAGAAATCTACTGTCACTGTCTTTTCTTTGATGGTGAGGGATAATGCTTCCACGATCTTATCAGCAGCTTCCTGCCAACCCATATACTCCAACATCATCACACCACTCAATATTACGGATGAAGGATTCATAGTATTGGTATTGGCAAACCGAGGTGCCGTGCCATGCGTAGCCTCAAAGATGGCATGTCCTGTTTTGTAATTGATATTCGCTCCGGGAGCTATACCTATGCCACCTACCATTGCAGCTAATGCATCTGAAATGTAATCTCCATTGAGGTTCAAAGTAGCCACTACAGAATAATCTTTTGGGGCAAGTAATATCTGCTGTAAAAAGTTGTCGGCTATTATGTCTTTTATAATAATCTTTCCAGCAGCCTCAGCCTGTCGCTGCTCCTCATTAGCGGCCTCTTGACCATTTTCAGCTTTGGTGCGCTCCCATTGTCCCCAAGTATAGGTTTTATCTGCATATTCCTTCTCAGCAACTTCAAATCCCCACTGCTTAAATGCTCCTTCCGTATATTTCATAATATTACCTTTATGCACTAAGGTTACTGATGGTATCTTATGCTGGATAGCATATTCTATGGCAGCACGAACGAGGCGTTTAGATCCTTCTTCTGAAACAATCTTAATGCCGACCCCTGTATTATCCTTAAAATCGTAATCTACCCCCAACTCTTTCTGTAAGAATTGCTGTACCTTCCCAGATTCAGCTGTACTGCCGGCAAACTCAATTCCGGCATATATGTCTTCCGTATTTTCCCTGAAGATGACCATATTGACATCTTGAGGTCTTTTTACCGGTGAGGGCACACCTTCATACCAACGTGTCGGCCTTAAACATACGTAAAGATCTAGCTCCTTGCGTAAAGCCACATTCAAGGAACGTATCCCTCCACCTATAGGGGTGGTAAGAGGCCCTTTGATACCTACAAGATACTCCCTAAAGGTAGATAAAGTCTCTTCCGGCAGCCATTCTCCTACCGTGTTAAATGCTTTTTCTCCAGCCAGTACTTCCTTCCATTGAATGGCTCGTGTACCACCATATGCTCTCTCCACAGCAGCATCAAATACACGCACGGCGGCACGCCATATATCGGGACCTATACCGTCCCCTATAATAAATGGTATAATAGGATGAGTAGGAACATTAAGCTTCCCGTCATCACCCATTGTGATTTTACTAAACATCATCTTTTAGGTTATTTTTCTTTATTAAAGATATTTCCAAGTCCTTTTGAGATTTTTCTCATAAAAGGTGAAGTCTGTATGGTTTCGTATTCGTCAATATGTTCGTTTGCTTGACGAGCAGGGAATAATAAAATCAGGTTTTGACTCTTATAATACTTACCTACACGCTTCGCAAGTCCGTCCAACGAATCGCGATATGAGACCTCTCCCTGACGTGATGAAACAAAGACCAGCAAGGCATCTGGACTGTTAAAAGTCGCTAGACCATAAATATTATCCCAATCTTCATATGTTTCGAACTTAACTTTTACGCTTGATTTTAACTTTTTATATATTAAAGAGATACTATCTTCCGTACGCGGTTCACAGACAAAACTGATAGGCAATGACAACTCTTGCGCCAATTTAAAAGTCTTTTCAAGCCAATACTCAAAACCTACCTCCGATTCTGCCAAAGGTGGTACAAACACCACTATAGAGCGATGCGAAATCAAAGGCTTATTCAGACGAAGCATAAACAAGGTAGAATCCGTGTTGTTCAAAATACTTTCTGACTTTTCTCCCACAATTTTTTCGACGATAGACGTAGCACTTGGCCAGCCCATGATAATACAATCGGCCATCACTTTTTTCGACATTCGTGCGATTCCTGCCGGAATGTTGAAGTCTATGGTGGTCAGCAACTCTACTTCTGTCTCTGCTCCCGAAGCATATTTGGCCATATTCTCTAGGTTGCGTTTGGCATCCTGCACGTTGATTTCTGCCTGCTCGTCGTCGGGAACTACACTTACTATACTGAGTGGGTAGGGCGACTTCTTGGATTTTATCAACGTGGCAAAATCCAATATAGGCTCCATATTTTTCAAGTTGGCCAACGGAATCATAATCTGTTCTTCCGACTCCTCTACGTGTTCGATATGTTTATCATCTTGGTGTCCTTCCAAAACTATCTTCTTGGATGCATTTTCTGTTACCATAGAAGCTATGATACAGGTGATCAAAATCAAAAGGATAGTTCCGTTCAGCACATTTTCATCGATAATGTTGTTATTGTATCCTACCATTATCACAGCCAAGGTTGCTGCAGCGTGTGCATTGCTCAAACCAAAAATAAGATTGCGCTGGTTTGAGCTGTATTTAAAGATATATTGGGTGATGGTAGCAGCAATGAATTTTCCAAAAACGGAAACGATGGTCAATGTACCTGCAACGATCAACGCGGAAGGACCTTTAGTCAGTACACTTATATCCACAATCATCCCTACCGAAATCAGGAAGAAAGGAATAAAGATAGCATTGCCAATAAATTCTATCCTGTTCATCAAGGCCGAAGAATGTGGTATGAGTTTATTCAGCGACAGACCGGCAACGAAAGCTCCAATGATGGGTTCCAACCCCGCCATCTCGGCTAGGAATGCTGCAAAGAATACCACCGTAAGCACGAAAATATAATGTCCCGTCTTCTCCGCATCTAAGCGTTGGAAAAACCATTTGGCAATCCTAGGTATAATGCCGAACATGATAAATAGGAATATCGCAAAGGATACCCCTAATGTCACCCAAAACTCCTGATTAATTTGACCGTGGGAAGCTCCTGTAATCAAGGCCAGTATAATCAACACAGCCGTATCCGTCAATATCGTTCCCCCGATGGTAATGGCTACAGCCTCATGCTTGGAAATACCATAACGGTTTACAATAGGATATGACACCAACGTATGTGTAGCAAACATACTGGCTATCAACACACTTGGAAGCACTTCATACCCCAAAATGTAATAACATACAGGAAATCCGATAAGAATAGGAATAATAAATGTAAAAAAACCGAAAACAACGCTCTTATGTCTGGATTTTTTGAACTCATTCATATCCAATTCCAGACCGGCAATAAACATGATATACAATAGTCCTATGGTCGAGAAAAGGGTGACTGCTGAATTTTTCTCCAGCCAGTTAAGACCGTGGGGCCCTATGACCACACCCGCCAAAATCAAACCTATAATACCCGGAACACGTATGGGCCTGAGTAGTATGGGAGACAACAGAATAATAAGTAATACAACAGAGAATATCAGTACCGGATTGGTAAGAGGAGCTTGAAACGCATGTATCAAATGTTCTATTACTTTATTACTCATAGTCTTCTGCAATAAATACTTCTTTAGAAGCTTATAAAGCTCCTTCGTTAGTTTCGTAAATTACAAAAATTTACGCTTATTTCGTAAAAGGATAAATAGATTACTTGAACTGAATGGTTTTAATCGGTGAAATACGTGTCACCAGCATGGAAGGAATTATCGTTGTCAAAAGTACCACAGCTACCACTGAAAGATTTAAAATCAACACCGAAAGTATATCAATATTCATAGGAACAAACTCCAGATAGTATATGCTAGGATCCAGCTTGAAAAAATGGGTTGCTCGCTGAAACATATATATTGCAAAGGCAAAGATATTACCGATTAACAGACCATAACCGATAATATATAATGAATTCCATATAAATACCTTCCGAAGATCACCGTTGTTCATTCCCAATGCTTTAAGAATACCGATCATGTTTGTACGTTCTAATATGGTAATCAACAAGGAAGAAATCATGTTGATGACCGCTACAATCACCATAAGCACGAAAATAATGTCGTCGTTCATATCCAGCATTTCCAGCCAGTTGAAGACGTCTGCCCAATATTCCACTACGTTGGAAGCTTTAAGATGCATAGGCAAAGCATCGTTTACAGCTTCTGTCGCCTGCGTAAGCTGAGAAAAGTCTGAAATCCGTATTTCATAAGCTCCCGCCTCATTCGGCAACAGATTGTTCAGCTTACGGATAACGTCCAAAGAGCCTACCACATAATTTTTGTCCCAGTCGTCCGAATTCGTACGGAAAATACCTTGGATAATAAATTTTCTCTTGCGAATCCTTTTGTCCTGCACAAAAGACATAATCAGATTGTCACCTACATCTAACTTTAATCGATTGGCCAGATAATGGGAAATAAGCAATTGCTGATCAGCCCTTTCTGCTTTCAAATCCAACAACTCCCCTTCTACAAGGCAACTATTCAGGAAAGATTGATTATAAAGGCTGTCAATTCCTTTAAGCATAATTCCTTCCACCTCATCATTTACATTGATTATCCCTACCTGTGTGGCAAAAGGACTGATAGATAGTACACCAGGAATCTTCAGCAAAGAATCTTTCTGTGCTTCTCCCAACAGCACGGGAGTAATATCCGTAGGAGAAAGCTCATGCCGCGTTACAATGATATCACCGAAAAATCCCCTTTGATTTGGTCGTAATCTCCTCTTTAAAACCACGAAGGATAGCCACCGAAAGTAATATGGCAATGATAGCCAATGACAAAGCTCCTATCGTGACACGCACAATAAGCTTGGAAAAGGTCCGTTGTCCCTTAACATTGATTCTGTTGGCTAATAATAAAGGAAAGTTCAACTCGACATTAAATTTTGTAACTTCGCAAAGTTAATAAAATTTGCCACTTGACAAACTGAGCTTAGTCATTGATATGCTGTGGCAGACAGTATTTCCAAGAATTTAATTGTAGTAATTATGCGTATAATTTTTATGGGTACCCTGATTTTGCAGTAGAATCCCTTAAGGCACTGCTAGAATCAGGATATAATGTAGTTGCTGTAGTGACCACGCCGGATAAGCCTGCCGGCAGAGGACAGAAGATTCATCAATCTCCAGTAAAAGTTTTTGCTACCCAACATAATATTCCTGTATTGCAACCAGAAAAACTCCGCAATCCGGAATTTCTTGAACAGCTAAAATCTTACAATGCCGACATACAGGTCGTGGTAGCTTTCCGCATGTTACCCGAGGTAGTATGGAACATGCCTCCTATGGGCACCATCAACGTTCATGCCTCCCTCTTACCACAATATAGAGGCGCTGCTCCTATCAACCATACTATCATCAACGGAGAAAAAAGAATCCGGCGTCACAACGTTCAAGCTGCAACACGAAATCGATACAGGTCATATACTGCTGTCAAGTAAAGTAGCCATAGCCGATACAGACACTGCCGGCATATTGCACGATAAACTTATGGTAGAAGGGGCTAAACTGCTTATACGCACCTTGGAAGGATTAAAGAATAACAGCATAACCCCTACTCCCCAGGACCAGATAGATGCAGGAGCGCTCAAACATGCACCTAAGATTTTCAAAGAAGACTGTCTGATAGATTGGAACAATTCTTCAGAAAAGATTTACAACCTTATCCGAGGATTAAGCCCATATCCAGCCGCCTTCACATTGATGCAGGGAAAAGTACTTAAAATTTATGAAGCTACTTATGAGCTTGCTACACATAATGACCCTATAGGCTCTTTCAAATCTGACAGCAAAACATATTTGAAATTTGCCACGGCTGATGGCTACCTCAACTTGCTTAGTGTACAAATTGAAGGTAAAAAGAGAATGAAGGTTGATGAATTTCTGCGAGGATACCGATTCGAATAATTATTCCTCCTCGTAAACTATAATATCCCCCGGTTGGCAGTCTAAAGCCTCGCATATGGCTGCCAACGTACTTAAACGTATAGCTTTAGCTTTATTATTCTTTAAAATTGACAAATTAGACAACGTAATACCCACACGTGCACTCAACTCATTAAGTGACATTTTTCTTTTAGCCATCATTTGGTCTAACCGGATACTTATTTTTTTCATTGTTTACTAATTGTTTAACACCAACAAAACAAATGTACCCCAAAAATGTTTTATTGTAATAAGAAAAATTTTTATTGGTTAGACATTAAGTATAACGAAAAGTTTATTTTGGCAGAAAAGATAATTTGGAATGATTTTTGATGCAACAAAGCAGTCAACCTGTTTTTCGTAACTTCCTGAATACGAGGATTTAAATTACAAATTAATTACAAAAAAAGACGGTGAATTTTAGTATTTTTGCATCATCCAAAAGAAAGGTTAATAAAAATTAATGAGACAGCTCAAAATTACACAATCGATCACGAATCGTGAATCACAATCTCTTGACAAGTATTTACATGAAATTGGTAAAGTGGATTTGATTACGGCCGAAGAGGAAGTAATCTTAGCCCAACGTATTCGCGAGGGAGATCAGAAAGCATTAGAGAAGTTGACCAAAACCAACTTGCGTTTCGTAGTTTCAGTTGCTAAACAATATCAGAATCAAGGTCTTACTTTAGGAGACTTGATTAATGAAGGTAATTTAGGCCTAATCAAAGCAGCGAAACGTTTTGACGAAACCAAAGGGTTTAAGTTTATCTCTTATGCAGTGTGGTGGATTCGTCAGTCTATTTTGCAAGCTATCGCTGAACAATCACGTATTGTGCGTTTGCCGCTTAACCAAGTAGGTTCTCTAAGTAAAATCAGCAAAGCTTTCTCAAAATTAGAACAAGAGTACGAACGCGAGCCATCTCCGGAAGAATTAGCCGAAATCTTAGAAACTACGGTAGACAAAGTGTCTGATACGTTGAGTAACTCAGGAAGACATGTCTCCATGGATGCACCTTTCGTACAAGGAGAAGAAAACACATTGTTGGATGTGTTGGAAAATTCAGACCCTGATACGGATAGTGCATTGATCGACGAGTCCTTATCTGAGGAAATCAAACGTGCACTTGCTACCTTAACAGAAAGAGAAAGAGAGATTATCGTCCTATTCTTCGGACTTGGTTCTAATCATCCGCTATCATTGGAAGAGATCGGCGAAAAATTCAATCTTACCAGAGAACGCGTTCGCCAAATCAAAGACAAAGCTCTACAACGCTTACGTCACACTTCTCGAAGCAAAATTTTAAAATCTTATTTAGGCTAATTTAAAAGTTCATATTTAAATTAAGGGAAAGCGCAAGACAACATCTTGCGCTTTATTTTTTGTCAATATTTCTTATTCCTTCCTTTAAAACTGCAAAAAAGACAGTTGTTTTTATTCAAAACAGACATTTTTTCAGCTTTTCTGCTCTTCTACCCCTCAGGCATTCAATTTGTTACTAAATGAGTGTAAATCGATTAGCTTATGAACTTTAACAATTATACAATCAAGCTCAGGAGACCATACAAAAGGCCTCAGAAATTGCTGCAGGAAATCAACAGCAAGCCATTGAGCCGGCACATATACTTAAAGCTTTACTTGAAGTAGATGAGCACGTCATTTCTCATCTCCTCAAAAAGCTTAACGTCAACCTCAGCTATCTAACTACTGAGGTCAACAAAATTGTAGATTCCCTACCTAAAGTTACAGGAAGCCAAATCTATTTGAGCAACAACACCATCGCAAGTGCTACAAAAAGCTCAGAGCTACCTCAAAGAATTCAACGATGAATATGTTTCTATAGAACATCTGTTATTAGGATTGCAGGCTTCTTCGGATAAAGTAGGCAACCTACTGAAAGATCAAGGAGTAAATGAGAAAGATTTAAAAATAGCAATAAAAGAATTGAGAGGAAAAAACAGAGTTACAGACCCTAATGCCGAAGCGACATACAACGCTTTGAATAAGTACGCACGTAATCTAAATGAATTTGCGGAATCCGGAAAGCTGGATCCTGTGATAGGTCGTGATGAGGAAATCCGTCGTGTGATGCAAATTCTTTCGCGACGTACTAAAAATAACCCTATTCTTGTCGGCGAGCCAGGTGTTGGTAAGACCGCCATTGCCGAAGGTATAGCACATCGTATTATCAAAGGCGACGCTCCTGAAAATCTTAAGACAAAAACTGTTTATTCGCTAGATATGGGAGCTCTTATCGCCGGAGCAAAATACAAGGGTGAATTCGAAGAGCGACTTAAGGCTGTCGTAAAAGAAGTGGTTGATTCCGATGGAGAAATTATCCTTTTTATCGACGAGATCCACACCTTAGTAGGTGCCGGCGGTGGTGAAGGCGCCATGGATGCTGCCAACATTCTCAAACCGGCCCTAGCACGTGGAGAATTACGTGCTATCGGAGCTACGACACTCAACGAGTATCAAAAATACTTCGAGAAAGACAAAGCTTTGGAGCGTCGTTTCCAAAAGGTCATGGTAGAAGAGCCGGACACCCAGGATGCCATCTCTATCCTTCGTGGTTTGAAGGAACGTTATGAAACCCACCACAAGGTACGTATCCTAGATGAAGCAATTATCGCGGCCGTGGAATTGTCGCAACGCTACATCACCGACCGCTTCTTGCCAGATAAAGCTATAGACCTTGTGGACGAAGCTGCCTCCAAACTACGTCTGGAGATGGATTCCGTACCGGAAGCGGTGGACGAACTAGACCGTCGCATCATGCAACTGGAAATCGAGCGCGAAGCCATCAAACGAGAAAATGATGAGAAAAAGGTTGCAGAGCTTTCCGAAACCATAGCCAATCTTTCCGCAGAGCGCGACGCCTTGAAAGCA
>NZ_JXAC01000091.1 GCF_000814685.1 Sphingobacterium sp. T2 | reverse complement strand
ACAATCCGTCTCGTGTAAATGTTGGTTCATAGACTATAAGAAATTGATATTGTATTCTAAGTCCTATGTATGTGGTTTTTGAAACCGATTCAAAAGAAATTTAATCAATCCAATAATTACAAATTTACTTAATTATGATCTAATGAACCAACATTTATCACGAGACGGATTGTATTGCAAATTAGTACCTTTTCTGTATAATTTTATTAGTTAGATACATCCGCACTTGCAACTTCTCTCTCAAATTGCTCTGCTTGATTAATAAAGCCCTTAGAATTCGTTACTGATAATACATTTTTGATTTCACCATTTTTATTTCTATCAGACACTTCAGTAATAAATTTTCCTAACACTCTAAATTGAGACTCCCCACTAAACCCTTTCAATCTCATTTTTCCGGTGAGGAGGTTTTGCATCAGCCATTTTTTGCGTTGTTCTTTTTGGCGGATGAGTTGTTCGGTAAGTTGGATGGCTTGGTCCCAAGTGCTGAGCACTTCGGCAATGCGCTTCTGCTCGGAAAGAGGTGGAACTACAATTGGTATTGACAAGCATACTTCTTTATTTAATTTAGGCTGAGCTGTTCCTGTGTTGTATTTATCATATTTTATACTTTCGAGATATTCTGTCACAAATTTTCTATCATATCCATCACGAGTTTTCAAAACATGTGCGTGATTATTTACCCAAACTTTGCCTTCAACCATGAAAGCAAGTGGAGTTGCTCGACTTAATATATTTGCACCATCTTCACCCAACAATATAAGCTCGTCATCAAACAAATAATCATTAACATAATCAATTATCCCTGAGGCACCATAATATGGATATGGCCCTTTCATTTTACTCCTTTCAGTTTCTTTAATCGGTCTCCTGTTTTCATCCAAAAATGAAACTATTTCCCCCAATCTCTTCACCTCCCAATCGGCAGGGATTTTTCCGATGGGCGTGTCTTTGTAGGCAGTTTGTGTATGTGGTGTTGTGGTGCTCATGGTTTTAATTTAATATTTTTATATACTCAAATATCATAATCATATTAACCGTAGTAAATATTACAGAAGTCTAACTCCCTGCTGACTTGTCGGTTACCTTCTTGTTGAACTATTCGAATTTTTCGAATAGTTGAACTTTCTTCCAGTTCTCCGGATTTGAAAATCTCTTTTAAATGGTAGTTAACAGTATTGACTTCTACATCAAATAGTTCCGCAATTTTCTTTTGCGTGAGCCAGAAGGTTTCATCTTCAAAGCGGATCTCCACTTTGACATCACCCTTGGGGGTTGTGTATAATATGATTTGAGATTCCTGCATGGTAATACTTTTTTGTCTGAATCACGGATTTTGTTGATTACACGGATTTCACGGATTGTTATTTATTTAATATGCCGAAAATTGTATCCAACTTAGCCCTGAAGGTTCTCTTTTATGTTTCATTTTTTTCTGATTGCACGGTTTGTTGTTCAATTTTAAAAAATATGTGCAATCCATTAATCTGTTTAATCTGTGATTCAGACGATAATTATTTATAATACTAGCCTTTTGAAGGTTAAACTTTTGCTTCCGAAGTTGATAAGCAGTCCAACTTCCAGCTTATATGCTTTCAAATAATTCAATACTTGAGCTAAATGGACGTCTTCTAGCTGTACAATTGCTTTCAACTCTACTAAAACTTTTCCTTCCACTATAAAATCTGCCCGTCGCGTTCCTATAGGTTCGTCAAGGTCCTTATAATATATTTCTTGTTCTTTTTCTCTCTCAAATGCCAAACCAGCCTTAAACATCTCATACGCTAGGGCTCTTTGATAGATTACTTCCTGAAAACCGTTCCCAAGAAATTTATGCACTTCAAATGCAGCACCTATAACTTTTTCTGTTATGTCCTTATATTTTAGTTCAGCGTCCATAACTCTTTAGTGTTTAATTGTCTGAATCACGGATTTTATTGATTACACGGATTACACGGATTGTTATTTATTTAATATGCCGAAAATTGTATCCAACTTAGCCCTGAAGGTTCTCTTTTATGTTTCATTTTTTTTCTGATTGCACGGTTTGTTATTCGATTTTAAAAAATATGTGCTATCCATTAATCTTTTAAATCTGTGATTCAGACACCCAGCTCCTTCAGATACACTTCCATCTTCGCTTCTACCTCTGCCAACTGCTGTTTAAGATTGCTTATCTCTGTTTGTACGGCTTTGATGTCCACCTCTGGTTCTTCTTCAAAGGTATCCACGTAGCGGGGGATGTTCAGGTTGTAATCGTTTTCACGGATTTCAGCCATATCCGCGATATAGGCAAACTTGTCTTCCACCACACCGGCATTCATCTCTTCATCATGGAATTGCGTAAAGACATCTACGATGTGCTTTATGTGCTCAGGACCAAGTATGTTTTGGTTTTTCCCCGGAACAAAATCTTTGCTCGCATCGATAAACAATACTTTGCCTTTGTTTACCTTTTGCTTGTTGAAAATGATAATAGCCGCCGGGATGCCCGTACCAAAGAATAAATTTGCCGGCAATCCTATCACCGCTTCAAACAAATCTTCCTCCAATACCTGCTGACGGATTTTACCTTCAGAAGCACCTCTAAACAATACGCCGTGAGGCACGACAACACCCGCTTTACCCGAAGCATTCAAAGACTCAATTATATGAGAAATAAATGCCCAGTCGCCTTTGGATTTGGGAGGTAACCCTCTATGAAAACGGTTATACGTATCCGAACCTAACTCTTCTGCACCCCATTTGTCCAAAGAAAAAGGAGGATTGGCTACCACGGTATCAAATAGCATCAAGCTATCGCCTTCTTTGTGCTTAGGATTGCGCAAGGTATCTCCCCAACGAATCACCGCACTGTCGTAGCCGTGCAAATACATGTTCATCACCGCCAAAGCCCAAGTGCTGCCATTGGCTTCCTGCCCATACAAGGAGAAATTATTATCTCCCACTTCACGTCCGGCTTTAATCAATAAAGAACCAGAACCACAAGTAGGGTCATAGATACGAGAACCCGGTTTGGACTTGGTCAGCTTGGCCAATAAAGTAGAAACCTCTGCAGGCGTAAAGAACTCTCCGGCTTTTTTACCCGAATCGGAAGCAAAATTGGCAATCAAAAATTCATAAGCACCGCCTATCACGTCATTGTTCTCCAAATTATCAGAAGACAACTTCAGTGGATAAAAATCATTCAAAAGATTACGTAAACGTGCTACTTTACCTTTTTCATCGCCCAAATTCGAGGAGTTGAAATCGATGTTTCTAAAGATATTGGAACCGTCCTGCCCGCCCAGCTTTTCACGATTGGCTTCCTCCAATTCTGCCAAAGCATGGTTAATCATTTCTCCAATCTTGGGATTGTTGCGGTGCTCGTACAAGTAGAAGAAATTGGATTCATCCGGTACTATAAAACGCTCACGAGACAAAGCTCTCTTGACACGCTCTTCGTTGCCATTGTATTTTTTGATATATTCTTCCTTCTTTTCGTTGTAAACATCCGTTACATATTTCAAGAAAAGCATGGTCAGGATATAGTCTTTGTACTGTGAGGGGTCGATGGTGCCACGAAACGTATCACAAGCTTTCCAAACGGTATTGTTAATGTCTTTCTGAGTGATTTTATTTGCCATTTCTGATAGTTTTAAAAGTTAATGCATTGATGTATGCTTCTTCCAAGGTGATTAATTTACGTTGTATATGTATTTTCTTTTTCTTTAATATATCTAATTCTACTATCTTCTTTTGAGTTTCCAAATCCGGTATTGACACTTCAAGCTGACTTAACTCTTGTTTGGTAATGGCCGGAACTGACTGAGATGTTTTTTTGCTTTCAAAAATCTTTAATGTTTCGGGATGATTTAGATACCAGACCAAATATTCTGGCAAAATACCCTTTTCTACAACAGTCAAAATTAAAAAAACAGCACTGGCAATAGCATTTTCGTATTCATTTTGAAACAAATAAGCAAAAAAGCGGTTTCCCTTTGCGTTAAAAAGGATTTCGTTGCTCTGTAAAAAATTTCGACTGATGCTATCCTTGTACAAGACATTCGGCTCCAAATCTTTTCTCAAATTCAAACCCTCATCAAAATCCGATGTTCCTATCATGCGCACGAAAGCATCCGGCAATAGACTTTCATCTTTGTTCGAAGTCTTGGCCACAACCATTCCCGATCTTATCGCGACAATTTCTTCTAGTTTTCTGACCCAATTCATAGGATCAAATATAATTAAATCACAATAAATTTCAAAATTTATTTTTATAGTAATTGTATTACTAAAAAAATATTGAATGCAAAATTAAGAGTATTTTATAGCATATAATTACGGGAAACCGTACGAACAAATAATATATTCCTATCAATAATTTTTTGTATTTAGCGCTACTTTGAAGGCTTAAGAGTTTTTGCGAGAGCTGATAAACAAACGTACACAACAAATCTTGGAGGAAGTCAGACAAAAAGGTTATCTGTATTCCTACTTGGATTAGGGATGTTGTAAAAGCGATAAATAAATCAAATTGAAAGATGGTAAAGAAAGAATTATCAAGAAGGAAATCGTCGATACATTTTCCATTAAAAAGGGAAATCTGTGAAGTGGAGTTTTTTAAGATTCACTATAAGCTATTGGAAATTCTCTTTTAAAAAACAAAAACCTTGTCAAGTGATGCCTTGACAAGGTATAAGTAGAAATCTTCTCTATATTCAACCAAGATAATTTCTATTTCTTAAAATATCACAATTTGTAATATGCGTCTTTCACAACCTGAGCTATTAACTTTCTTCTTTCCAAAAGAAATTCCTGATAATTCATTTCTTGCCAATTTTCAGGAAGAGCGTGCCAATATCTCATATTAAGAAATTCTTCTTTACTAAATCTTTGCTCATAAATGGGTAAATATACTCTTGGTTCTTTATCGTTAATCGCAATGTTATCACTCCATTCTACTAAAGCAAAATTAGCAATCTGATTGATATCTCTCTTCTCGGTAATTCCATTTCGCGTCAACCAAGCTTTAGGAAAAAGATGATGCCTTTCCAAAGGAGATTTATTAGCGCGCAAGCCTGCTTCCAATAAATCTTTTACTTGAAGTTTGGAAAATAAACCTAAAGCATTGTGAATATTTAAAGCTGCATAATAAGCAAATAATGAGGGAGAACGAAAGGACGAAGTAGCCAAATCCATTGGAAGAGTAACCTCCCAAAAATCAGAAGTTAATTGAGAATCTATTATAGAATTCATCGCATTTACAAAATCCTCAGCCGATTTCACCGTACGAAATTTTGCTAAGTCCATTTCCATGGAAGTTTCCGGCGAACTGGTATATCGACCTGTTATGGCACACATAAAAAACCATTTTGCAATGAGTTTCTTCAAATTAAATAAATCGACTTTATAATCAATCCTACCTAGCAAAAAGAAGACATAGGAATATAAAATATTGTTGTTTGAAGAAATATAGCTTTCATTATTATAACCGGCCTGCTTTAATGCTTTGAGAAACTCATGCCAATGTTGGATATCCAAAGCTTGAGCTTGAGCGTCTTTCAATTTTTCAAACTGAAGTGTCCTTCTTTCTTCACTAAATATACCTGTTTCTAAATCCTTTCCTCGTAATATACTGTAAATATATTGAAGTCTAGCTCTTCTAAATGCCAAACCAACTGCAACCCTGAGCATTTGTTCAGGCTTTGGTACAATAATATAATTAAAAGGTGTAGCCTGTGTAGTAGAAGGAGTTCGAGCGTCTCGACAAAAGTTCTCCAAATTGGTTCTACCCTCGTCCCAAAACACACTCATAAGTGTCAAAATAAAGTCCGCTTGGTTTAAAGCTTTTCCTTCTGAGTTAATTCTTACAAAAACATCCGCTACTTGCTCTTCGTTAATCTCATGCGACAATTCCAAAACTGAAAATGGATAATTCTCCAAATTCTTCAATCGCATAAATGCCTCTTGAATTTTCATTTCCAACTCATCCGATACCTCAATATGTTTTTTTAAATTGGAAATGAAGTCTATAATCACCTTGAAGATATTAATATTTGGCTGCCATAGATCCGAGATATTCTGATAAAATCTTGGATTTTTACGTATGGCAGCATCAGGAACTTCAAATTTTTCTTCCAAAGGATTAAAGGCTATTACAATTTTTGTCTTCACATAGTTTTCCCGAACTACCTCTTGTCCTTTCAAAATTGCATATAAAGAAGTTAAGCGCTGTTGTCCATCTACAATTAAAAGGCTGGGGTACTTTTGTTTCTTATCTGTACCAATTCCTTTTACTCCTTCAATGTTGGCATTTTCCCAAAACAAAAAGTATCCCACCGGATACCCTCTATATAAACTATCAAAAAGATCTCTAACCTTAGTGTCTTTCCAAACAAAAGGACGCTGGATATCAGGTAATCCAATTGTTCCTAAATCAATATTCTGAATTAAAGTATTGAGATTATATTTTACATCTTTAAATAGTGTGGACATATTAAAACTTGATAAGGCAAAAAATATAGTATTTTATTTTAACTTTTTAGGATTCTCAATAAAAATTGATTTTCTACTATCTCTTCCATATAACTATCTATTGACCATTATATTTCTTTTGGGAGATAAGACTGTCAGTCTAAAATAAGAAATTAACAAATACCGTTTAATAAAACTCAAATAAAAAAATTATCGAGGAAAAATAAATAACAAGCGCGGAAAAACAGTTTATTCAATACCCCAAACACAAACAAAAACCCCTGAAAACTAAATATTATCAGGGGTTTGTATTTTGATGTTTTATACAATTACTTTCCGATGCAGAATTTAGAAAAGATATTATCAAGCAGGTCGTCCGTAGTTACGGTGCCGGTAATCTCCCCTAGGTGATGCAATGCCTGACGTATATCCATCGCTAGGAAGTCCGATGTCACGGGGTTATCTATGCCATACAGCACCTTTTCCAAGGCTTCGGAAGTGCGTTGCAAGGCCTCCACATGGCGGATATTAGTCACCACCACATCATCGGTATTGATATTTGCCAGGTTCACCTGTTTGAGCAGTTCATCTTTGAGCTCTTCAATACCTTGCTGCTCCTTCGCTGAGATGTATAGTGGCTGCAGAGCCGCATAAGGTTGACGTGCCTCTTCTGTCAGCAAATCCGACTTGTTGATAATCGTAACAAAAGGAATGTTCAACGTACGAATCTCCTCAATCTGCTTTTGTACCGCATCAATATCGTCCTGCGTAGGGTCGAATAGGTAGATGATAAGACGAGCCTGCTTCATCTTTTCTAGCGTACGCTCTACCCCTTTGGCTTCGATAATATCCTCGGTCTCCCGGATACCCGCTGTATCTATAAAGCGGAAGGTAATTCCCTTGATGTTGATTTCATCTTCTATGGTATCACGTGTCGTACCTGCAATGTCAGACACTATGGCGCGTTCCTCATTTAGCAGAGCATTCAGCAAGGTGGACTTACCCACATTAGGCTTACCCGCAATGACTACAGGAACACCATTTTTCAGCACATTACCCTGCTCGAAAGACTGGATAAGTTTCAGTACTACCGCATGAATCTGCATGATGAGCGCCTTGAGCTGGTCGCGGTTGGCAAACTCCACATCTTCTTCCGAAAAATCCAGTTCCAGCTCTATGAGCGACGCAAAGTGTACCAAATCTTCACGCAGCTTCTTCAGTTGGTTGGAGAATCCTCCCCGCATCTGCTGCATGGCAACCTGGTGGGAGGCGGCCGAGTTGGAAGCAATAAGGTCTGCCACAGCTTCTGCCTGCGAGAGATCCATACATACCGTTCAGAAAAGCTCCTCAGCGTCGATAACTCCGTCCCGGCGACCGATCG
>NZ_JXAC01000090.1 GCF_000814685.1 Sphingobacterium sp. T2 | reverse complement strand
CAATTGTTTATCTTGTGAGAACCCGTATGATTGAGATCTCACAAGAATAAACAATTGCATAGGTCAGATTCTGTTGGCAAAAAGATGGGAGCTACAGAAATCATTGCCGAGACAGGAGCAGGTCAGCATGGCGTGGCTACCGCTACGGCAGCAGCCATCTTCGGTATACCTTGTAAAATATTTATGGGAGAAATCGACGTAGAACGACAGGCCCTCAACGTGCGCCGCATGCGGCTACTGGGAGCCGAGGTGATCGCCACGAACCTAGGTAGCCGTACCCTCAAAGATGCCGTGGATGCTGCCCTGGGCTACTATATCGAAAATCCTAACTCCTTCTATCTGCTGGGATCTCACGTAGGACCGCATCCTTATCCTAAAATGGTAGGATACTTCCAATCCGTCATTGGACAAGAAGCTCGGCAACAGATATTGGAATTTGAGGGTAGATTGCCAGACAGCATCTTCGCTGCCGTAGGTGGAGGTTCCAACGCCATAGGTCTGTTCTCCGGCTTTCTGGAGGATGAGTCGGTAGAAATTCATGGCGCCGAAGGGGGTGGTGACGGCACCTACCCTAATACCGCCGCTACACTGTCTTTTGGAAAACCTACTATCTTCCAAGGTACCAAATCGTATTGTTTGGTGGACGAAGAAGGAAACCCTATTCCTTCCAAGTCTATAGCTGCCGGATTGGACTATCCCGGAATATCGCCACAACACGCCCAGATGAAGGATAGCCAAAGAGCAAAGTACTATCCCGTGACAGATGCCGAAGCGGTGGAAGCGTTTAAGCTGCTTTCCAAACTGGAAGGTATCACTACAGCCATCGAAAGTGCTCACGCCGTAGCCTTGGCTATCAAAGTGCTTAAAGACAAAAACCAACTGGCAATAGTCAACGTGTCCGGTCGCGGTGACAAGGACGTTGAAAGAGAAATGTAAAAGAGAAAAAGGGCTTTAAAAGCCCTTTTTTAATATTTTATTGGATAGTCTTCCATAAACTCGAATTTATAATCCATCTTTTTGAGACTATCGATAAGGTCACCTAAGAGCTTCTGTCCCTTTTTGGTTTGAAACATATTGTCGTGCATCAAAAACACTACATTGTTCGGCTCTCGCGATGATTTATTGTTCATAAAGTTGACAATTCGATGGAAAACGGTTTCCAAAGGTATGTTAGGATTACCTGTATATCCATCTAAGCGCCATTCTACATCCCACCCGAACACTTTATACCCATCCGCAAACAGTTTATCCGCGGTAGGTGCAGCACTAGGTATATCGATCTTACGCTCCTTATCATAGATCCAGATATTTCTTCCCGGAAGACGGGCGATTTTGGCCGACAGTTGCACCTGCTCTTCATTCTTCTTAAAATCTTCAAAGGCGTTGTCACTGTTGGCATAGAAGCTTGTCAACCTGTTGAAGCCATGCGTATAACTGTGATTGTACACAGCCACCAAAGGATTCTCCACATAACGGTTGAGGTCGCGCTGACGCGTCTTTCCCATCGTAGCGTGACGTCCCACCACAAATGCATTCACCTTTACATTTTTAACACGAGCAATAGAATCTATAGCTTTGCTGCCTACCAATGGTCCGTCATCGAAAGTCAGGTATATATGCTTAGGCTTTTTGTCAAATTCACGACGTAGTGAATCTTTCAGTCGCTTACGCTGAATTTTGATATCCACCGGATTAAGGCTATCTACCTTAAAAACAATAAGATTTTTGCGCAAAGAATCCCACTTGTCATGAAGCACAGGCCTAGAGGCTAGTGTATGCTTATCTTTGTTAAAGATAGAATCTATTGTTTGGGAACCTAAAGCACTGTTAGAAAAATTGTTACACGACTGCAACACCAACGAACCGAGGACTACTCCAGTCAATTTATATAGTCCTCTCAACATCTTCCACATTATCTGTATGATTTTCCACAAAATTAACACAATTATGAATACAATTTCCAACTTTTGCAGCCCTTTCTTCGACAAAAAGTAGTTAAAGCCCCACAAACAAAGAAGGGTTTCCGTAATTGAAACCCCTTCTTTATTTTATCTTCTTCTATCTCTTCTGTCGTGTTTGTGTTTAGGCTTGGGAGCCGGTTTATGAGGTTTGTGGTGGTGATGCACATCACGGATTACCACTTGATTTCTTACATGCGCATAGCGTGCATACGCATCTCTGTGGCGCACATGATATCTCCATGGATCCGGATCGTTGATCACTACCTTATATGTACGGAACAGATCCACATGACGGTAACGTGCTGGCAACTTCGACTTGGTCACCCACTTTTTACCTTGCCAATAAACATATTTTCGAGTTGCTACATTATAGTATACATTAATCTCTGGCAGATAATAAAAACGTGCATACTCATATCCTACAGGTCCCCATAAAGGTTGTGTTCCTATATTGATGCTGACATTGACTTGTGCTTTCGATTCATTGATAAATAACATTCCTCCGGCTAGTAACGCAATGTAAAGTATATTTTTCATGGTGACCTTCCTTTTGTTGTAATAGTAAATAGTCGATATAGTTCTTAATGTTGTTTTCTGATAGTATGACCTCCGAATACGCCGAAAGGATTAATGAAGCATAAAATTTTTCTGTAAATTATTTGTTGCATAACCAACCATCGATAAATAACGTTTCCCATAAAATAAGTATGCACTTTATTTGTTATCTTTGCCCAAATTTTTAAAAAATCTTACAGCATAATAATTTATGGCTTTACAATGTGGTATCGTAGGCCTACCGAACGTAGGTAAATCAACATTATTCAACTGTTTGTCCAATGCTAAGGCACAGGCGGCAAACTTTCCTTTCTGTACTATAGAACCTAACGTGGGCGTCATCACAGTTCCGGACCCACGTCTTAATAAATTGGCAGAGCTGGTAAAGCCACAGCGTATCGTCCCTAATACTATAGAAATCGTGGACATCGCCGGCCTCGTAAAAGGAGCTTCCAAAGGGGAAGGGTTAGGAAACCAGTTCTTAGGAAATATCCGTACGACGAATGCCATCATTCACGTATTACGTTGTTTTGATGACCCTAATGTTATCCACGTAGATGGATCGGTAGACCCTATCCGCGACAAAGAAATCATAGACACCGAGTTACAGCTTAAAGATTTGGAAACAGTAGTAAAACGTATCCAAAAAGTAGAGAAAATGGCAAAGACCGGTGGCGATAAAGAAGCAAAGAAAACATTCGAGATTCTTTCGGTGGTGAAAGAGCATCTTGAATCCGGCAAGTCTGCACGTACAGCACCGTTAAGCCCTGAGGATTTTGATTATATCTCGGATCTGTCGTTATTGACGGTAAAGCCAGTAATGTATGTATGTAATGTAGATGAAGGATCTGTCCTTACTGGAAATGCTTACGTAGAACGTGTCAAAGAAGTCGTGAAAGACGAAAAAGCCGAAGTGTTGGTTATCTCTGCTCAAATCGAGTCAGAAATTGCACAGCTAGAAAGTTACGAAGAGCGCAAAATGTTCTTGGAAGACCTAGGATTGGAAGAATCCGGGGTTCATAAGCTCATTCGTGCGGCTTACTCACTACTCAATTTAGCTACTTACTTCACCGCCGGCGTACAGGAAGTTCGCGCCTGGACCATAGAAAAAGGATTTACAGCACCACAGGCTGCTGGCGTCATCCATACAGACTTTGAGAAAGGATTTATCCGTGCCGAAGTTATCAAATACGAAGATTTCATCCATTACGGCTCCGAGACAGCGGTAAAAGAAGCAGGGAAAATGGCCATCGAAGGCAAAACCTATATCGTAGAAGATGGGGACATCATGCATTTCCGCTTCAATGTGTAAGGCACTCAACAGAAAAGCATAAAAGAAGAGGGTTGATAGGTATTTATCAACCCTTTTTTATTATAACACAGAAATTGACGTCCACATTACAGGAAAAAGAATAATTTTAAGTACATTAGAAGTATGAAAATTCTGGCATTTGGCGCAAGCAACAGCTCGGACTCCATTAACAAAAAGTTTGTAACGAGTGTGTCGAAATATTACAAGGAAATTGACGATGTGATCGAGATTCTCGACCTTAATGACTTTTCCGTCCCTATGTATTCCAAAGATTTGGAAGCTAAAGAAGGTATTCCTCAGAAAGCTTTGGACTTTGCCGCCAAAATAGATTGGGCAGACTTTATCCTTATATCCTTTGCGGAAAATAACGGCAATTATAATGTCGCTTACAAAAACCTTACAGACTGGATATCACGAATCAAAGGACGTAAGATATACAACGGCAAGCCTGTATTTCTCATGGCTACAAGTCCAGGAGCTCGTGGAGGACAGACGGTGCTGTCCATAGCGGCAGAAAGACTTCCTCTCGACGGTGCCGAAGTGCTAGACACCTTCTCCCTACCCGAATTTCAACACAACTTCGAAGAAGGTAAGGGTGTAATCAATATGCTTTATAGAAGTCAGCTGGAAGCTAAAGTACGCCGCACAAAAAAACTTATGAAAGAAAAATTGGAGAACACAAACAACATTTAAAATTTATACAACACTACTATTATTATTGTTAAACAAATAAAAAAATTGAGATATGGCAAAGAAAGTATTGTTATTAGTTGGTGATTACGTAGAAGACTATGAGGCTATGGTACCCTTTCAGGCTATGGGTGCCGTAGGTATAGACGTTGACGCCATTGCTCCTGATCGCAAGGCCGGAGATGTAGTGCCTACAGCAGTACACGATTTCACTGGAGATCAGACATACAAAGAATTGCGAGGACACAACTTCGCCATCAATAAGGACTTCGACGCGGTAAATCCCGAAGAATACGACGGCTTATATATCGCCGGAGGTCGTTCGGCAGAATATATCCGTTTGAACAAACGTGTCCTTGAAATAGTAAAACATTTCTTCGATGCCGACAAGCCTGTAGCAGCTATATGTCATGGCATTCAGGTGCTGACAGCAGCAAAAGTACTCGAAGGAAGAACATTGACCGCCTATGTGGCCGTAGGTCCAGATATCGAGTTGGCTGGCGGAACATGGAAAAACGTACCTGCCGATCAAGCAGTGGTAGATGGCAAACTTGTAACCTCACCTGCTTGGCCTGGACACCAACAAATTCTAAAAGAATTCTTTAAATTGTTGAACATTCAAATTAGTTTGTAAGACATAGTATGAAGAAAACCAAAAGGGTATGGCTTATTGCCATACCTCTTATTTTAATATTGGGTTATCTGATTTGGGATGCCTACAGCCAACCCAACATCAAAGACCTTCCGGGAGATTTTGAAGAGGTAGCCTTCGTTCGCAACGAACAGAACAAAGGAGGAATAGAACGTATCTATGCAGTGACAGTAGGTGATATTGCCAATGCCAACTTTGAGGCCTGTGCTGACCTTTTCCCTGTCAACGACTTCAACAGCGTGACGCGCATCTATTTCTTCGACAAAAGAAAACCGTATCCCACAAAATTATCTATAGACCCTCCATACTATGACACAAGCCGCTATGAGGCTATCAATATCTTGAAACGTAGAGGGGTAAAAAACAGATAAGTTCATTACAAGGGCAAGGTGTGATGGCAAGAAAATATATACCCAGAGATATCAGTTGGCTCAGCTTCAACGAGCGCGTCCTTCAGGAGGCTGCAGACCCTTCGGTTCCTTTATTTTCGCGAATAAAGTTTCTAGGTATATTTTCAAATAACCTGGATGAGTTTTTCAGGGTACGGGTCGCCGGCCTGAAGCGCGCCCTCCTAATAAATGAAAAGGACGCCAAAGAAATCTTCTTCGAAAAGCCGCAGCTCATCCTCGACGAGCTGAACAAAAAAGTAATCAAGCTGCAGAAAAAATTCGGCCGCATCTGGAAAGAGGTTCAAAAAGAAATGGCCAAAGAGGGTATTTTCTTGAAAACCTGTGAAGAGCTATCGGAAAAGCAGCAGCGTTTCGTAAAATCCTATTTCAACAAAGAGGTAGAATCTAACGTCATCCCTCTTCTTTTGGATGACCACCGTCCTATCCCCTATTTACGCGACAAATCACTTTACTTGGGTATCGCCATGAACAAACGTTCGCAGCCCGAAGCCGTAAAATTCGCCCTTATTGAAATCCCAACAGAACATCTAAGCCGCTTTATTATTCTTCCTTCACCAAAGAAAGAAAGACATATTATCCTCTTGGAAGATATCATACGCTTCAATCTGCCGTATATCTTTTCCTTCTTTGGGTTCGACGACTTTCAGGCTCACTCCTTTAAGATTACACGCGATGCAGAGTTTGACCTAGGCAACGATATCAATACTGACTTAGCAGAAAAGATTGACCAAAGCCATAAAAAACCGACGCAAAGGAAAACCTACGCGCTTTGTGTATGATGAGGACATGAATCCTCAGCTTTTCGATTACCTCATCAGAAAGCTCAACCTCTCCAAGCAGGACAGCATCATCCCGGGAGATAAAATCCATAACTTCAAAGACTTTACTGGACTTTCCCAATGTGTTTAAAAAACATAACGCAACCCGAAGAGAGAAGCTCTTTTCTACATCCGGATCTAGCTAATAAACAACGTATTGCCGATGTAATAACAAAGAAAGATGTCCTGTTGGCCTTTCCCTACCACACCTTCGACCATATCATAGACATGTTGCGCGAGGCGGCTATAGATCCTGATGTCACCTCGATAAAAATTACTGCCTACAGACTCGCTGACAACTCCAAAATAGGAAATGCGCTAGTCAATGCCCACCGCAACGGTAAGGAGGTTACGGTTATGCTGGAACTGCGTGCCCGCTTCGACGAATTGAACAACCTGGCCTGGAAGGAGCGCTTTGAGATGGAAGGCATCAAAGTGTTAGTTGCTTCCCCAACAAAAAGGTACATGCCAAGCTGTGTATCATCACCAAACGTAAAGGCCAAAATATTATCCAGTATGGCTTTGTAAGTACAGGCAACAGCAATGAGATGACAGCTAAAATATATAGTGACTTCTGCCTACTGACAAGCAACAAATCCGTCATGAAGGACATCGACAAAGTCTTTCTGGTCCTAGATAAGCCTAAGCTCGACATCGAACGCCATCTTATAGGTGACAAGGCCATGCTCTTCTGCCCCACACAGCTGCGTCAACGTCTGCAAGAATACATAGATAAAGAGATCGAAGAGGCTCGCAAAGGAAATAGGTCGCATATCCTTGTCAAAGTAAACTCCTTAAGTGACAAGGCACTAATCAAAAAACTTTACGAAGCGGCAGAAAATGGAGTGAAAATAGAGCTTATCGTACGGGGTATATACTGTGCCATGCAACAAGAAAGTTTCAAGCAGCCCATCCGCGCCATCAGCATCGTGGATGAGTATCTAGAGCATGCCCGAGTATTCTATTTTTATCATGGCGGTAAAGAACATATGTACATCTCTTCGGCAGACTGGATGACACGTAACCTAGATTTCCGCATAGAAGCTTCCGTACGTATCAAAGATAAAACCATCCGCAAGCAGCTGCTAACCATGCTCAACATACAGCTTGCAGACAATGTGAAAGCCAGAATTCATGACAACGAGCTTTCCAATGCGTACGTGAGAAATGATAAAGCTCCCTTCCGCTCCCAGATAGAAATCTACAAATATTTAAAAGGTTTGTAAGTCTCTTCGACATACAAATTTTCTTGACATAAAATTCACTTATACTCTTCTTTTTAATTCCTATAAAAAAGAATAAATGTGTATTTTCGCAACATATGGAAACAGTTGTTAGTGGTATTAGAAGTACCGGAAAATTACATTTAGGTAACTACTATGGAGCTTTGAGCAACTTCGTCAAAATGCAGGACGAATACAAATGCTTCTTTTTTATAGCAGACTTGCACTCTTTGACAACACATCCTACACCACAGGATTTGCAATCTACCGTTCGCAATGTGGTAGTAGAATATTTGGCAGCAGGTTTGGATCCAGAAAAATCAACTATATATATACAGTCTGACGTTCCTGAGGTGGCAGAGCTATACCTCTATATGAACATGAATGCTTACTTAGGTGAGTTGGAACGTTCAACATCCTTCAAGGATAAGGTTCGTGCAAATCCAAATAACGTCAATGCCGGTTTGTTGACCTATCCCGTATTGATGGCCTGCGACATCTTGATTCACCACGGAACGAAAGTGCCGGTAGGTAAAGACCAGGAACAGCATCTTGAAATGACAAGAACTTTCGCCAACCGTTTCAATCACCTTTACAAAACGGATTATTTCAAAGAAGCTTTTGCCTTCTCCTATTCGGATAATCTGGTGAAGGTTCCAGGATTGAGCGGACAAGGAAAGATGGGGAAATCTAACGGCGATGCGACTGTATCTATTTGTCGGACAGCGCAGAAACTATACGCAAGAAAATCATGCGTGCCGTGACAGACTCCGGACCTACCGAACCTAACCAACCAAAGGCTGAACCTATTCAAAATCTGTTCGACCTGATGAAGGTAGTTTCTTCTCCGGACACGTTAGCACATTTCGAAGAGCTGTACAACAAATGTGAAATCCGTTACGGAGACTTCAAAAAGCAACTGGCAGAAGATATGGTCGTCGCTACCGAGCCCGTACGTTCTCGTATAGAAGAAATTGCCAAAGATGATGCGTATATTAGTAAAGTTATCAAGATGGGAGCGGAAAAAGCTCAGGCCAGCGCACAGAAAACAATTAAAGAAGTAAGAGAGATCATTGGTCTTAAAAAACTGTATTAAACCAAGATATGCATATAGCAATAGTAGGAAATATCGGTGCCGGCAAAACTACCCTAACAGGCCTGCTGGCGCAACACTTAAATTTCGAGCCACAATATGAGGCTGTGGAGAACAACCCTTATCTGGAGGATTTCTACAGCGACATGAAACGTTGGGCTTTCAACCTTCAGATATTCTTTTTGAATAGTCGCTTTAGGCATATCGTCGAATTACAGAACAAGGGTGCCAATATCGTACAGGACCGTACCATCTACGAAGATGCTTACATCTTCGCCGAAAACCTGTACGATATGGGGTTGATGAGTGCGCGTGATTTTGATAATTACAGCAACATTTTCCACAGCATTATCAACTATATCAAACCACCTGACTTGTTGATCTATCTGAAAGCGTCGGTGCCTACATTGGTCAGCAACATACAGAAGCGCGGTCGTGACTACGAATCGGCCATACGTTTGGATTATCTGTCTAAGTTAAATGAAAAATACGACAAATGGATCAGCAACTACAAAGAAGGTAAATTGTTGATTCTCGACAAAGATAATCTTGATTTTGCCAACAACCCCGAAGATTTGGGTTTCATCATCGAAAAAGTTGACGCCGAACTTTACGGCTTATTCAAATAAAACGAAAGCCTCCAAAAATAGACATGCCCCAAAAAGTTAGACACTTATTTGGGGCATTTTTATGAGTAAAAAACAGAAGTATAATTTCAATTTTAAGTTACGTCTAGTAACCACTATTCTACGAGGTAAAGACAGTATTGGAAGCCTTGCAAAGCGAGAAGGATTAAGTAAATCGAATTTACAATTTTGGCTTAGGCTTTACCAAAATTATGGCAAGCAAGGCTTGCAAGGTGTAGCCAAAAAATCATTCACCATAGAAGAAAAAATCACATATAATTCGAGAATATCATCAGACTGGTATATCTTTGATGGACACCTGTGTTAGGTATTGTATCTCTAACCCTT
>NZ_JXAC01000009.1 GCF_000814685.1 Sphingobacterium sp. T2 | reverse complement strand
TGATTAGTTAACTATACGTTCTTGAAAAATTAATTTTAAGTACTGGCGTTGAATCTGGCTTGGCAAGGTATCTTATCTACATTTTCCAGGTTTTGGAATCTTGCAGAGTATATCTTCTATAGTGTAAGTCAAGGTCAACCCACGGATGATATCTCCAAAGATGGCACAAGACTCTTCGATATTATCCAACTTCAACGAGCCGTCTTCTACGGCCTTCTGCACTAGCAACTTCATCAAATCCAAGTCTTTGGTATATACCTGTTTTATCACTTCAGAAAGCTCCAAGCCTTTTAACCAATCCAGATTTTCATTGATATAAAGCATATAATGCTTTCTCATATGTTCGGCCCGAAATTTTAAGATGGCAAATAATGTTCCTAAGAAATCACCATCATACGCGGCAATCATTTTCTCTTCCGCAGAAATCAATTCATGTGAGATGGAACAAATCACATCTTTAATAAGCGCCGTCTTATCCGGATAATAATAATATAGATTAGCCTTCGTGATTTTTAAATCCTCCGCAATCTCATTCATCGTGGTCTTTGCAAAACCATAATGCGAGAAGCGACGAATAGCAGCCTCTATTATTTCTTCTTTTCTTTTATCCATTTTAAACTTTTTAACTTTTGACTTTAGCAAAAGAATGGTCAAAAAATAAAAAAAAGTTTAAACACAAACTATTGTGTATTAAAAAAAATACAATGCGCTGACAAAAAAGAAACAAAAAATGATAATACTACGAGAAAAGCTTGAGGAACTTTTTCTTATCCAACTTATAGAGACGTGCGGCCCTATAAGACACTCCGGTCTGGAATTCATCCAATTCCTTAAGATACCCGAGATTACTCATCTTCTTTCTGAAGTTCCGTTTATCTAGTGTTTCACCGAGTATGGACTCGTAAACTTGCTGCAATTGAGTTAATGTAAATTTTTCAGGAAGAAGCTCATAAGGAGCCATAGTATAATGCAAGTTTCTTTTCAGTTTGTCTAGTCCAAGACGCAGGATTTCATTATGATCGAAGGCTAGTTCCGGCACTTCGTGCACATCAAACCACTTAGCCTGACGCATATAGTTTGTCACCGGTTTTATCTTGTGTTTAACCTCGTCATACCTTACCAAGGCCATATAAGCTACCGTAAGAATTCTACCTTCCGGGTGACGCTTGAGTCCGGCAAGAGCGGCCAACTGCTCCAGATAAATGTTTTTCAACCCCGTATGTTCGTACGCTATCCGGTTTACAGCATCTTCCATCTCTTCATCCTTATTGACAAAATAACCCGGCATTGCCCACCAATCACGATAAGGGTACTCGTTGCGCTCTGTGAGCAATACTTTGAGCTTACCATCATGAAAGGTAAAGATCAGACAATCTACTGTAAAAAACGACAACATATGTAGGTTATATTAAGCAGTTACAAAATCATATGCGATATTAATCAATAATCATAAAATTTAAAAATAAAAACTATGCAAACATAGATTATTACAACAAAGGAAGTCACCAAAATGCAAAAATCTCACAAAAAATGCATAAAAAATTTAATAGTGTAAAAAATACACATTATATTCGTATTTGAACTTAAACTGAAACCACATTGAAAAAGATAAACAGAATTGGAGTTTTTACTTCAGGTGGTGATGCGCCTGGCATGAATGCAGCGATCCGAGCTGTAGTGAGAACTGCTATTTATCACGACATTGCTGTAACAGGAATTTACCACGGATACCAAGGTATGATAGACCGCGAGTTTGTAGACATGAACCGCAGGTCCGTAAGTTCTATCATCCAAAAGGGAGGAACTATCCTTAAATCCGCGCGGTGCCTAGATTTCAAAACGAAAGAAGGTAGAGAGAAAGCTTACAACAATATAAAATCCCAAGGTATCGATGCATTGGTAGCTATTGGGGGTGACGGCACATTCACCGGTGCCAAAATCTTCTCCGAAGAATATGATATCCCTGTAATGTGTATTCCGGGAACTATAGACAACGACCTTTGTGGTACTGACTACACCTTAGGTTATGATACAGCCAACAATACCGTAATAGAAGCAATAGACAAAATACGCGACACGGCTTCCTCGCATAACCGCGTCTTCTTCGTAGAGGTGATGGGTAGAGATTCAGGATGCATTGCCTTAAGTGCCGGCGTGGGTGGCGGTGCGGAAGCTATACTCCTTCCGGAGCTAAATTCCGGCATTGATGACCTATTGGATGAAATATATCTGGCAGAAAGCCGCGACAAAACTTCCATGATTGTTATCATTGCCGAAGGTGACAAAAATGGAGGAGCGTACAATGTTGCCAAAATTGTAAAAGAAAAAATTCCGCATCTTGACATAAAAGTTAGTATATTAGGCCACTTACAACGAGGTGGTGCTCCTAGTAGCTTTGACCGCATCTTGGGAACAAGAATGGGATACATAGCAGTCAACGAACTTCTGAAAGGCAACAGCAAGGCCACTGTAGGTATCCGCGGCAACCAAATGGTTACTACGCCTCTTGAAGAAGCCCTAAACACTAAAGAACTGAAACTAGATGACGAATTGTTGGCGATAGCCAATATAATGAACAAATAGTTGAGCCATATGATTTTAGTTATTTTCACCGGATCAAGATATGCAGACTGGCGGCTTGCCGAAAAAGGCAAATTGCTGCACGGCTTTCGCACAGTGGGCATCAATCCTTATATTCAAGATGAAAATTTCATAAATCAGTTGCTCAACAAAAGTACAGACCTGCTATATAATGCAGAAAAGATAAAGAAAATATTCTTTTTCGGTGCGGGAGCTTCTTCAAAAGAAAGACAGGATAAAATCGCCAACGTATTTTCCAACTTCTTTAAAAATGCCAAGGTAAAAGTCTCACATGATTTGGATGCCTCAGCCCTTTCTACTTTGGGTGATGACAAAGGTATCGTAGGAATCATCGGATCAGGCTCCAATGCCGCCTATTATAACAGGGAAGAAAATCGATAGAAAACAACTATGGATTGGGCTATATCCTTGCAGATGAAGGATCAACAAACTGGATAGCTCAGCAAGTGCTGCGCGACTTCCTTACCGACGCCATGCCGCAGGGTTTCCGCGAAAAGCTCATAGGAAAATTCAACTTAGACCGTAAGATTATCCTAGAAAAGCTGTACAACAGCCCTAACCCCAACTTGTTTCTGACATCGTTTGCAGACTTTTTCTACGAAAACAAAAATGAACATTATCTGGCCTCCATTATAAAAAAGGGACTGGAAACGTATATTAATACTTATATCCTTCCTCTGCTGGACCAATATCCGGACGCGCAGATAGGACTTACAGGGTCGGTAGCGTACAACGTACCATGGATTGGCTGACTTAGCATTTGAGTCCAAGTAACAATCATTTGAAATATTAAAACTAATAAGTAAAAAGAAYCATTAATTACAAATACTAAATTAAAATTAATTAATAACAATAAACAAAAATTAAAGAAATTGAAAATTG
>NZ_JXAC01000089.1 GCF_000814685.1 Sphingobacterium sp. T2 | reverse complement strand
GCTCATACGTACCGTAATGGAAGCTAAACCAAGTCTTGCAGTTCAAAACATAGTACAAGATTACGAATTAACCTTTATTTTACTAAAAAAATTAAGCAAAATTTTATACGCAAAAAACATATGAAGCACCAATCTTTTAGTAAATTGCGCTTTATGATTCCATACATCGATATACATACACATCAACATAGGGAAGTCCCCCATCTTCTTCAGTTGCTCAATTGTATCATCGGTAAGGGGGCTATACCTGAAACTATATGTTCTGTCGGTATCCATCCGTGGTACGTGGAGGGCGATGGAAATACCCAATGGGCACTATTAAAACAGCAGGCGACTTCCACTCAGGTACTAGCTATTGGAGAGTGTGGACTGGATAAACTGACTGACACTCCGTGGGATAAACAGATAGAAATCTTTGAGTGTCAAATTTTACTGGCCAACAAATTGCAGAAGCCTCTTATCATCCACTGTGTACGTGCCTTTCAAGAAACGATGATCATGCTAAAGGCACAAAAAGTGCAGGTTCCGGTACTCTTCCACGGCTTCAACAAGAAAAAAGAAGTAGCCCAGGCCTTGCTGCGACAAGGATATTACCTTTCTCTGGGTAGTGCTATCCTCAAAGGGCAAATGGACGACATATTGATAGATCTTCCTTTAGAAAAAATTTTCTTCGAGACAGACGATAAATCGACTAATGTAGTAGATATTTATTCTTATTTTTGCACCTGTCCGAAAAATCAGCATGGATGATTTGCGGCAACAGATAAGCAAAAATTTTCAGAACGTATTCAGATACACACTATCCGCATGAAAGATTTATCTTGGTTATCAAGAACAGAAGCATTAATCGGTAGAGAAGCATTGGAGAAGCTAGCCCACTCCCACGTGTTGGTATTAGGTTTGGGCGGTGTAGGTTCTTTCGCTGCAGAATTTATCGCCCGCGCGGGGGTAGGAAAGATGACAATTATCGACGGCGATACCGTAGATCCTACAAACCGCAACCGCCAGCTTCCGGCATTGGCTACCAACCACGGCGTACCTAAAGCAGAGATTATGAGACAGCGCCTACTGGACATCAATCCCGAATTGGACTTGACTGTCTACCAAGAATTTATTATTCCCGAACGTGTGGAAGCTCTTATCGCCGAAAAGCCGGACTATATCGTAGAAGCCATAGACAGCATCACGCCGAAGCTATACCTTATCCGTCAGGCCTATGAAGCAAAGATTCCTTTCGTAAGCTCTATGGGTGCCGGTGGCAAGCTGGATCCTACCAAAATCAGAATTGCGGACATCAGCAAGACTTATAACTGCAAGCTTGCCCATCATATCCGTAAGAAGCTCCGCAAACACGGCATACGTGAAGGAGTAAAGGTCGCGTTCTCCACAGAGTTACCGGACAAGGCTTCCTTGCTATACACCGACGGCAGCAATTTCAAGAAGTCTGCCTACGGCACTATGTCCTACCTTCCCGCCGCCTTCGGAGGGGCTATAGCTTCCGTAGCTATAAGAGATCTGATAGGGAAAAAAGTTTTATAATAAAAAAGCGAGAAAGAGAAACCTTCTCGCTTTTTTAATTACCTTCCCTATCTTTCGTCTTAGCTTCGTAATACCACAACAGCCCAAATAGATACATTCCATGTACAAGCTGAGCTTCTATGGCACTCCAATTTTCTATGCTGCTACTTCCCAACACGAGAATAGCCATCAGTGTCAGACTTGCATAAAGACAATAGCGCAACTGAATACCTATCAGCAGCCATATGCCCAGCAACAGTTCTATAATAGGCAGGACATACCCCCAAGCTTGCACCAGTCCGACAGGAAGAAAAGACTTTTCCATCGTCGTCACCATCCATTCGCTAAATCCCTGAAGCTTGGGTAACCGCACGGCTCCGTGCCCCACCAAGGAAATAGCCATAGGTAAACGGGCAAAGAAAAATAATGAGTTATTCATCGTAAATGTTTTCAGTTTGGGTCTATCATAAAGTTAACAAATAGCGACAGCAATGGCAAGCTTAACTAACAAACATCACCTTAGCCTTTTACCGAGAAGAAGTCCTACTTCACCGAATTCCCAACACGGTTTACCTAAAACGCCTGCTCTCCCATCGCTCTCTGCTATATCTTTGAAACATAATCAGATAAATAGTTGTTTAATTATTACTAAAAAACTAAAAACATTACGGTCATGGCATACAAAGAAACTTTCAATATTTCGGGCGAGCACCTACTCAAAAAGATTAAAGAGCTAATCAGCGACGCCAATGTGACAAAAATTACGATAGCCGACAAAAACGAAAAGGAAATCATCAGCTTTCCAGTATCTATAGGCATCGTGGGGGTATTATTAGCTCCTGTTTTCGCGGCTGTTGGTGCTATCGCTGCAGTCTTAGCAGAATGCAAAATCATCGTCGAACGCAAAGATGATATAGAGCACGAAGCTACTGCGGCAGAAAAAGATGAAATCAACCCTTTGGTATAACTTTTAAAAGCATATAAAAATGATCTTAATAGCGGTACTGTTTCCTTGGTTGTCCTTTTTTCTAAGAGGAAAGATTATAGTGGGATTTTTATGTTTGATACTACAGATTACGCTTATCGGCTGGCTTCCGGCTGCTATCTGGGCTGTAGCTTCGCTGCTCGATGGGCGGAATAAACGAAGAGTAAAGGAGCAGTACCACAAGGTGCATTTTGTATAGTTTAATTATTATGGATAGTAAAGCAAAAAGCCTTCGCTGTTGCGAAGGCTTTTGTTTTATTTTGAGATAATCTCTTGCATTTCGTGCATGATTTTCTGTGCTATGGCATCTGCTGCTTCCGGTGTCTTTCCTTCCGAATAGATGCGGATGATAGGCTCGGTATTTGATTTACGCAGATGTACCCATTCGTTTTCGAAATCTATCTTCAATCCATCTATCGTAGTATGATTCTCATGTGCATACTTTTGCTGCATGGCTGATAGCAGGCCATCGATATCCAAGTCCGGTGTCAAGGTGATTTTATTCTTGGACATGTAATATTGTGGCAGTTCGGCACGATATTCCGAAATTTTCTTACCCATCTTCGCTAGATGTGACAGCAAGATAGCAATACCCACCAACGCATCACGTCCGTAGTGTGAAGCCGGATAGATTACACCACCGTTACCTTCACCACCGATTACAGCGTTTACCTCCTTCATTTTTGTTACGACGTTTACCTCTCCTACTGCTGCGGCAAAATATTCGCCACCATGTTTCAGGGTCACATCGCGCAAGGCACGCGTTGACGATAGGTTCGACACGGTATTACCCTTTTTATGCTGTAGGATATAATCTGCCACAGCTACCAGCGTATATTCTTCACCGAACAGCTCTCCGTCTTCCATCATGAACACCAATCGATCCACATCCGGATCCACTGCAATACCAAGGTCGGCGCCGTTTTGGATTACAGCAGCGGACAGGTCGGTCAGATGCTCTTTGAGAGGTTCGGGATTGTGTGGAAACTTACCGTTCGGCTCACAGTGTATTTTGTAAATAGTTTGCACACCCAAAGCTTCCAACAATGCCGGCACAAAAATTCCTCCCGTGCTGTTAACCGCATCTACCGCTACCTTAAAATTAGCTTTGCGGATAGCTTCTACATCCACATATTCCAAAGCCAAAATAGCATCTATATGTTTCTGAAGGTATGTGTCGTCCTGTATTACTGTTCCTAATTCCTCGATACCTGCAAAGTCGAAGTCTAGGCTTTCTCCCAAATCTAACACCTCTTTTCCTTCAGCATCGGAAATAAACTCTCCTTTCGCGTTGAGCAGCTTCAGTGCATTCCACTGTCCCGGATTATGCGAGGCTGTCAAAATTATACCGCCAGCAGCCTTTTCCATAGGAACGGCAATCTCCACAGTAGGAGTAGTGGAGAGTCCCAAATTTACTACCTCTGCACCGATACTCTGTAAAGTGCCGATAACCAAGTTACTGACCATCTCTCCCGACACACGGGCATCACGACCTACTACTATTTTCTTGTTTCCTGATTTTTGGATTAAGATTTTACCGAAAGCAGCAGTAAACTTGACAATATCAACAGGGGTCAATGCATCTCCAGGACGGCCACCGATAGTGCCGCGAATTCCTGAGATAGATTTTATTAATGTCATAATTACTCTTCGTTCTCTAGTTTAAAGTCCCGTAAAATTAAGGATTATTAAAAAATCACAAGTTAAAATTCGTAAATATTCACAAAAAAACTAACTTTGTTGCAACATTGTGTATTTTACAACTTAAAACAACACTTTTTATCTGTTTACAAATGATGTAAATTAGTTGTACGATACATAACCTTAGCATATATGTTACAAGAAATCATACACTTAGACAAAGAAATATTTCTAGCCATCAACCAAGGATTGAGCAACACCTTCTTTGATTGGTTACTTCCTATATTACGCAATCCTTACACGTGGGCCCCTCTATATTTGTTTTTGATAATATTCTTTGTGAAGCACTACGGCAGGTTAGGCATCCTTATCGTGGCTTGCACCTTACTCAACTTTGCCATATCGGACGGGGTTTCTTCACATCTGATCAAGAAGAACGTCAAGCGTGTGCGGCCTTGCAATGATATAGAATTTAAGCATGAAGTCAATGTACGTGTACGCTGTGGCTCCGGTTACAGCTTCACCAGCTCACATGCTACCAACCATTTCGCTATGGCCTTTTTCTGGATAGTGCTTTTCCGTCGGAAGTGGCGTCACACGTTATGGCTATGCATTTTATGGGCATCTTCCATAGCCTTTTCACAGATCTACGTAGGGGTACACTATCCGCTGGATGTATTCTTCGGCTCCATACTGGGAATACTTATAGGCTGTACATCAGGTTATCTTTTTAACCGTTTTGTACCCTCTTTCATTGAGAGAAAACAAGAACCCAACATACAGTAACATTAATGAGTCCTATTCTTATTGTTTCGATACTTTTCACTTCGGCCCTATTAGCCGGATTGGCAGTATTTTTTGTCAAACGTGACAACACCAGCTATTTAAAATTAATCCTTTCTTTCAGTGGAGCTTACCTATTCTCCATTACAGTCTTACATCTGATTCCTCATGTGTATACGGAAGGTACTTCCTCCCCTGAAATTATAGGACTTTATATTTTAGGTGGTTTTATCTTTCAGCTCATCTTGGAGCAGTTTTCACAAGGTATAGAGCACGGGCATATACATCATCATGAGAGTGCAGGCTTTCCGCTAGGCATTATGATTAGTCTGTGTCTTCACGCATTCTTGGAAGGGATGCCGTTGACTTCGGGTCATCAAAGCCAGTTAGTATTTGGCATTGCAGTGCACCATATCCCAGCAGCCTTTGCGTTGGGTAGCTTATTACTGAATACGCGGCTCAACAAAAAAGTGATTGTGATCTTGCTGTTACTCTTTGCGGGCATGACCCCGATGGGATTCCTGACCAGCAAACTTCTCAGCGCCGGTGAGATCGGCAACATCGCCCTGTATTTCGACAAAATCATGGCGGTAGTGATAGGTATATTCCTACATATTTCTACCACCATCCTCTTTGAATCGGGATCGGCAGACCACCACACCTTCAACAAAAAAAAGATGGCAGCCGTATTCTTGGGGATGGCGCTATCCCTTACTTCATTTCTATTCCCGCATGACCATGACCATTCGTCTCATGGCACCGAACAGCATGACGAACATCATCATCATGACCATCATGAGCACCATCACGATCATGAGCACACACATTAATTTTCAATAAAAGCTCCTCATCTCGGGGAGCTTTCTTATTTTTATACATCATTATTTAAAATCATTCTTAATAACGACAAAGATTTGACATAAAGTCTTACAGGAGCTAATTGTATTTGAGTATCTTTGGGTTTTAATAAAGAAAATCTAAAACTTACGTTATAATGCAGCAAAAAATCTCATTGGACAGACTTAAAAAAGGAGATAAAGCCATAATAGACTCTTTCGCCAGTGACATTCTGCCGGCAAAATTCTATGAGTTGGGTTTCGCGCCGGGCTCTGTGATTATTGTGAAACATAAGGCTCCTTTCAATGGTCCTATATGTGTGAATATCCAACATGACGATTCCTTGATAGCCATCCGTAAGACTGAGGCAGCTTTAATCTTAGCGCGTAAAATATAATGAAGAAAAAAACTATAGCTTTACTTGGAAATCCTAACGTGGGTAAAACTTCGTTGTTCAATCGTATTACCAAACTCAACCAAAAGGTAGGCAACTATCCGGGCATTACGGTAGAAAAAAGACAGGGTACCGTAAAAGTTCATGATATAGAATATACGGTCATAGACCTTCCAGGGACTTATACCTTATATCCTAACTCTTTGGATGAGGAAGTTGTACTGAACACCTTACTTAACAAGGAAAGCAAAGACTATCCCGACTTGGTGGTCGTCGTATCTGAACCCAGCACCATCAATAGAGGGACAATAATCTATCAGCAAGTACGTGAGATAGGACATCCGGCTATCTTCGTCATCAATATGGAAGATGAAATCAAAGATAAAGGCCTCCATATAGATATTGCACGTCTAGAAGCATACTTAAAGACCAAGGTGTATAAAACCAATGCACGCACAGGAAAAGGAATTGACACCCTTATCCAGAATCTGGAAACACCGGTAAGCCCTTATTTTGGCGCGTTGGATTTACCCTCTCAATATCATGATGCGTTAAATGAGGCTAAAAAGCTGTTTCCTCTAGAAACAGAATATAAAACATGGATACACCTCGCGCTGGACAGTTCCTCCGCACTTTCGGAAGATGTCAACGAAAAGCTGGATACTATACGTAAACGTTATAATCTTTCTACCCAGCAGCTGCAGAAAGATGAAGCAATCCTTCGCCATGACAGAATCCAAAATGAACTGGATAACATCATCACCAAATCGCAGAACAAAAAATTGTCATCTAACAGAAAAGATAGATAATATCTTAATACACCCTATATGGGGGTATGTCATCTTCTTCAGTCTTCTGTTTTTGATATTCCAAGCTATATACAGCTGGTCCGGCCCATTAATGGATACGGTAGACGGGCTTTTTGCTGCCTTAGGAGACTATGTAGGGTCTACCTTCCCGGAAGGGCCTCTCAATGACCTTCTTGTCAATGGCATTATTGCGGGAATAGGTGGCATTGTTATATTCCTACCACAGATTATCATCTTATTTCTTTTCATCTCTTTGATGGAAGAGACAGGCTATATGAGTCGTGTGGTATTTTTGATGGACAGGTGGCTGAAGCCTTTTGGATTGAACGGCAAGTCGGTCATCCCATTGATGTCGGGTGCTGCCTGCGCCATTCCTGCTGTCATGTCGGCACGTAATATAGAAAACCCGAAAGAGCGTCTTCTGACCATGCTGGTCACCCCTTTCATGACCTGTTCGGCACGTCTGCCTATCTATATTGTGATTATAGGCTTAGTAATTCCGGACAAAGAAATATGGGGATTCAACCTACAGGGCATAACCCTTTTCGGTATGTATCTCCTCGGCATCATTGGAGCTTTATTTTCTGCACTGGTCCTAAACCGCATCATCAAGTCCGTACGTCAGTCCTTTTTGATTTTCGAGCTACCTATATATAAGAAGCCGGATTTGAAAAACGTTTTAACGACAGTATGGGAGAAGTCTTTAGGTTTTCTTTGGGGAGCAGGAAAGATTATCTTGGCCATCTCTATCATCCTTTGGGTATTAGGAAATTTCGGTCCTAACGACCGCTTCTCCAATCCGGAAAAATATATTGTCGCCGAGCAGCCTGACCTCAGCGAGGAGCAACTTCAAAATGAAATCACAGCATATAAAACAGAATATTCGTATTTGGGTTATTTGGGAAGAGGCATAGAACCTGCAATAAAGCCTTTGGGATACGACTGGAAAATTGGCATAGGCCTGTTATCATCTTTTGCGGCACGTGAAGTGTTTGTTGGCACGGTGGCTGTCGTTTACTCCTTGGGAGAAGATTTGGATATAGAAGATGAAGAGCAAAAGGTTAACCCTTTTCGACCGCATGAAAGCAGAAATCAACCGCAATACGGGATTACCTACGTACAATTTTGCTACAGGAATATCGTTATTATTATTTTATGCTTTTGCAATGCAGTGTATGGCTACTATTGGTGTTGTGCGTCGCGAAACGGGATCTTGGAAATGGACAATCACGCAAGCTCTATTTATGACCGGCTTAGCCTATATAGCAGCCCTCATAGCATATCAACTTTTAAAATAACAAACTATGTCACTAACAGTACAATATATCATCATTGCAATTATCTTTATCCTCGCGGTGATATCGGTAATAAAGAAATTTATCCCTTCCAAGTCAAAACCTCAAGGAGGTTGTAGCAAAGGTTGTGGATGTGAATTAGATCAAACCTCTATCAAATAAACAAGGTGCTTAACGAATGTTAAGCACCTTGTTTATTATGATAAGTCAGCTTATTTTTTCTCAGCTACCAATACAATGTTGAGTACAAAATAATCCTCAATAGCGTTGTCCCCTAATCCGGAAAAGATACTTCCCGATCTATATTTGATATCGAACTTGGTACGATCTACCTTCACCTCACTGGCCTTTGCCACAACAACATCCTTTCCATAGGTGACTTCAGCAGGAAATGATAGGCTGTGCGTTATGCCTTTGATAGTCATCTTACCCGTCACGTGAGCTTGCCTATCTTCCACTTTCACCGAAGTGATAACGAAAGAAGCGGTAGGAAATTTCTCCACATCAAAGAAATCCTCATTCTTGAGATGACTGATTAGACGCGCAGGAGCTTTCTCCGAAGCTATGCTTTTAGTGTCAACGACCACCTCTCCTTCTGCCAGCAGCTTACCTTTCACCCTAAAAATCCACCTGCAAGCTGAATTGTACCCGCAGTTTCCCCTCCCACAATCTTCTTTCCTGCCCACCTGATTAATGACTTGGAGGTGTTTATTTCGAACCTATCTATCTTCTGCCCATAACTAACCATATGGACAAAAGCTATAATTAATGTCAATAAACTATATCTGATACTCCTCATCGTCTGCTATTATTGTGTGATACCTTCCAACTTCAAAATAAATGCCCACTCAAAAGCTTGGTCCTTGAGGTAGTCGAATCTTCCTGAGGCTCCTCCATGACCAAAGTCCATATCCGTTTTAAGCAAAACCACATTATTTCCTTTCTTCGTAGCTCTAAGCTTAGCTACCCATTTTGCGGGTTCAAAATATTGCACCTGGCTGTCGTGCAAGCCTGTAGTCACCAAAAGGTTAGGGTACTCTTTAGCCTCTACATTTTCATACGGTGAATAAGACTTCATGTAGAAATAAGCTTCCTTATTGTTTGGATTTCCCCATTCATCGTATTCATTGGTGGTAAGAGGTATCGTTTCATCCAACATGGTATTTACCACATCTACAAATGGTACTGCTGCAATGACCCCATTCCACAGTTCCGGCGCCATATTGATTACAGCCCCCATAAGAAGTCCTCCTGCACTTCCGCCCTCAGCATACACATGTCCCTTGGATGTATATTTGTTGGCGATTAAATACTTAGCACAATCGATAAAATCCGTGAAAGTATTGATCTTCTTCATCAGCTTACCATCCTCGTACCAGTGGCGCCCCATCTCTTCTCCTCCACGGACATGGGCGATGGCATATATAAATCCTCTATTTAACAAAGACAATCTTGCGGTAGAAAACGTAGGCTCCATAGAAGCTCCATAGGACCCGTAGCCATAAAGGTATAGAGGCGCAGAACCATCTTTCTTCGTTCCTTTTTTATATACCAAGGATATCGGAATCTTAGTGCCGTCTTCCGCAGTGGCATAAGTCCTTTCGGTTACGTAATCTTCAGGGTTGTAACCTCCTAAAACTTCTTGTTGCTTCAACAGCGTCTTCTCACGCGTACGCATATTGTAGTCAAATGTAGAAGAAGGCGTCACCATGGATGTATAACCATAACGAACTACCTCGGTGTCATATTCTCTGTTGACACTTGGATATACGGCATAGGCTTCTTCCCCAAAATCTAGATTATGAACCGAATTATCATTCAAGTTGTGTATAGAAAGATTGGTTAGCCCGCTCTTGCGTTCAGAAACCACCAAATAATTTTTAAACTCATCTATCCCTTGGACAAGTACGTCTTCCCGATGAGGAATATAATCTTTCCAATTTTCTTTGGTAGTCTTGTCTAGTGGCGTCTGTACCACTTTGAAGTTTTTCGCCCCATCGGCATTCGTGACAATGAGGAAGCGGTCTTCCAGCGCTGTCACCGAATACAATACGTCTTTCATACGAGGCTGAAACACCTTGAATTCACCATTAGGATTGTCGGCAGGAAGATATCTTACTTCCGAACTTAATGTTCCTTCTGATTCGATGAAAATATATTTACCGTTTTTGGACTTACCTACCCTATATAGTTGGTATTGTCTTTTTCGTCATAAACGACGACATCTGACTTAGCATCCGTCCCTACGGTATGTCTCTTAATCTTTTCGGACAGGAGTGTCACCGGATTTTTCGAAGTATAGAAAAAGGTTTTGCTATCGGCAGCCCATACGGCAGAACCGGTAGTCCGTTCTATACGGTCTTTATAAATCTCTCCGGTTTCTAGGTTTTTGACATGCAGTACATACTCTCTTCGCGATACCTCGTCCACCCCAAATACCATGAGCCGATTGTCAGGACTTATCGATGTACCTCCTATAGCATAGTAAGGCTTACCTTCAGCCATCTGGTCTACATCCAGAAGAACCTCTTCCTTAGCATCCAAAGAACCTTTCTTACGACAGATCTTATAGTACTGTTTTCCTTCTTCCGTACGCGTGTAGTAATAATAACCGTTATGGAAATAAGGTACAGACTCATCCTTTTCCTTGATGCGGCCCTTCATCTCTTCGAAAAGCTTATTTTGCAGCTCTTCGGTGCCGGCCATCATCGCTTTGGTATAGGCATTTTCGGCCTCAAGATAAGCGATAACTTTTGCGGAATCTGGTCCCTTTTTGAAGTAGTCGTTCAGCCAATAATAATTATCTATCACCGTATCTCCATGGATAATACGAGTATAAGGTTTGACCTCTGCTATCGGAGGCTGCACCTCAGGCCATTCTACAGCAACCTTTTTCTCCTGGTGCGAACAAGACATCATAGTCATAGATAAAATTATAACCCAATTGTATTTGTTGGTCAACATAATAATATTTTTAGGTGAATAAAAATAATTCCGAACAGGTTATTGTTAGTCGTTTAAAATTCAATCAATTAAAATTAACTAGAATTATAATAGGATTACAGAAATATAGCTACAGTTTTTGCAATTTTTAAGTTACACGTAGTTTTTAGCAATATTTAACAGTTCGTTCATTTGTATTAAACCTTATATTTGTTTAGAACGCAAAATCATTTTTATGAAAAAAACAAGACTTTTTATTGCTTTACTTGGAATAAGCATTCTGCCTTTCACAGGTTTGGCACAATCTAAGAAAGAAAAAGCACCGGAAAACTGGTACAACCTAGATTATAAAACAGATGGCGTAATGGGTATCAGCACAGAGAAAGCATACGAACTCCTCAAAGGAAGAAAAGCTTCGCCGGTGATTGTAGCAGTAATCGATGGTGGGGTAGACGTAGAGCACGAGGACCTGAAAGATGTGCTGTGGATTAATAAAAAGGAAGCAAAACCTAATGGTAAAGACGACGACAACAACGGATATATAGATGATAAATATGGCTGGAACTTCATCGGTGGAGCCAATGGCGAGAATGTTCACTACGACAATCTAGAGGTGACACGCCTTGTCAGAAAATACGATCCGCTGTATTCTTCGGTATTGCCTAGTACCAAGCTTAACGAACAGCAGCGCCGTGAATTCGTAGCCTATCAAAAGATGATTGCCGACTACACCACCAAAATGGATGAGGCTAGCTTCGGTAATAATAACTACAGTCGTCTCAAAGACAATGTAGATAAAATTATAGCCGAAATCGGCAAAGACCCTAAGGATATCACCAAAGCGGACATTGAAAATTATAAGACGGAAAGCAGGGAGCTGAAGACTACGATATCCATAGTGAAAAGGGCTATCTCCGAAGATTCGTTCGAGAAATTCTACAAAGAGCTTAACGAGGCAGTAAAGTATTTTAGTGCACAGGTAAAATATCACCTGAACAAAGAATATGACTCCCGCCATATCGTAGGTGACAACTATGAAGATGCTACGGAAAGATACTACGGTAATCCGGATGTGAAAGGCCCTGATGCCAGCCACGGCACACATGTAGCAGGGATTATCGCCGCAAAACGGAACAACAACATCGGTATCAACGGGGTGGCAGACAACGTGCAGATCATGGCTGTCCGCGTGGTACCCGATGGCGACGAGCGTGACAAAGATGTAGCTAACGGCATTCGCTATGCCGTAGACAACGGAGCAAAAATCATCAACATGAGCTTCGGAAAAGGTTATGCCTACAATAAAAAGGCTGTGGATGAAGCTATACGCTATGCCCAAGAAAAAGATGTGCTCCTTGTACACGCGGCAGGCAACGACGGCAAGGATATAGATATCAACCCTAACTTCCCTACTAAATATTTTACGGACGAAAATGAAGCCGTGACAGGAGAAGCTAAAAACTGGATCACCGTAGGTGCTACAAGCTGGAAACTGGACGACAATCTACTGGCAGAATTCTCTAACTATGGATACAGAACGGTAGATGTCTTTGCTCCGGGAGTTGCGATCAAATCCACCATGCCGGAAAACAAATACGAAGAGCAGCAAGGGACAAGTATGGCAGCCCCTGTGGTATCGGGTTTAGCGGCAATACTGCGATCCTATTTCCCTTCGCTTACTGCCGAAGAGGTCCGCAACATCATCATCAAAAGTGTAACCAAGGTGGATCAAAAAGTAAAAATCAAAAAGGACGGAAGTACCAAGAAAGTGTATCTGGATGAAATATCCGTTTCGGGAGGTATTGTCAATGCCTACAATGCTGTAGCGGAAGCTATAAACTACTTAAACAGCAAAAAGTAAAAAAATGTTAAATTTTCTACAATAAATTGAAAATAAGTTCGTTTTATAATTACAAAACAAAACTTAAATGCTTATGGTAGAAAATTTTACTCCTACAGAAGAAGAAACTTACATAAACGACGTAGAAAATATTACAACTATTGAAGATACATTTGAAGGCAAAAATAAAAGAGGAAGTCAAAAAAATTGGTATACCACCAAGTCAATCCGTGATTGACCGTATTCTTCAATATTCGAAGTCGTTTGGTAAGAAATAAAAGCAAGGTCTCTAAGTTTAGAGACCTTGTCTCTTTCATAGCCTGCCGAGAAAGACTATCTTTGTATATGCTCAAGAAAGACCGATACAAAGCTTTTGTAGAATATTTCTCTACGCACAATCCGGACGCTAAAACCGAACTCAACTATAGCAATCCTTTCGAACTACTTATCGCCGTCATCTTGTCGGCGCAATGTACAGACAAGCGCATCAACCAGGTGACGCCGGCATTATTTCAGCGCTACCCTACTCCTGAATCCCTAGCCGAAAGTTCAGTGGATGAAGTTTTCAGCTATATCCGCTCGGTAAGCTATCCCAACAACAAAGCAAAACACTTGGTGGGTATGGCCAAAAAATTAGTGTCCGATTTCAACGGAATCGTTCCCGAAAAGGTCGAGGATTTGGTAAAACTGCCCGGCGTGGGACGTAAGACCGCCAATGTCATCTCTTCAGTAGTATATGACAAGCCCGCTATGGCTGTAGATACCCACGTATTTCGTGTTAGTAACAGACTGGGGTTGACTACAAACGCAAAAACCCCTCTAGCCGTAGAAAAGCAATTGGTAAAATACCTTCCTGAAGAAACCATAAAGATTGCACACCACTGGTTAATCCTTCACGGCAGATATATATGTCTTGCCCGAAAACCAAAATGTGAAGAATGTCCTATCACCCACTTCTGTAAATATTTCGAAAAAACCCACAAAGCAAAAGTTATCAACAACAACGAAGAATAAGCTTTTTTCATTGTAATTTTAATTATTGCATAAACACTAATTTTTTTAGCACAAATTTTGTATATTAAAAATATTATTATACTTTTGAAATGTAAATACTAAAAATATGAGCAACGCAGACAAACTAAAAGCACTTCAGCTTACTTTAGATAAATTAGAAAAATCATATGGTAAGGGTACCGTAATGAAACTGGGAGATTCGGCAGTAGAGCCTATTGAAGCTATTTCCACAGGATCTTTGGGGTTGGATATAGCCTTAGGTATCGGCGGGCTTCCTAAAGGCCGTATTGTAGAAATCTACGGTCCTGAATCCTCAGGTAAAACTACATTGGCTACCCATGTCATTGCCGAAGCACAGAAAAAAGGTGGCATAGCCGCTATTATCGATGCAGAGCATGCCTTCGACAAATATTATGCACAAAAATTGGGAGTAGATGTAGAAAACCTCTTGATATCGCAGCCGGACAACGGAGAGCAAGCCTTAGAAATTGCCGACAACCTTATACGTTCGGGAGCTATCGACGTTATCGTGATTGACTCTGTGGCAGCCTTAGTACCTAAAGGAGAGATCGAAGGCGAGATGGGCGATTCCAAGATGGGGCTTCAGGCGCGCTTGATGTCGCAAGCCTTGCGTAAGCTTACCGGTACTATTGCCAAAACAAACTGCTGCTGTATTTTCATCAACCAGCTCCGCGAAAAAATCGGTGTCATGTTCGGTAATCCGGAAACCACTACCGGCGGTAATGCCTTGAAATTCTATGCTTCGGTACGTTTAGACATTCGTCGTACCTCCCAGATTAAAGATTCGGACGAAGTTTCAGGAAACCGCGTAAAAGTGAAAATCGTTAAAAACAAGGTAGCTCCTCCATTCCGTGTGGCAGAGTTCGACATCATCTTCGGAGAAGGTATATCTAAAATAGGTGAAATTATCGACCTAGGAGTAGAATACAACATCATCAAAAAATCCGGCTCATGGTTCAGCTACGGAGACACCAAACTGGGACAAGGACGGGATGCTGTGAAAGCCTTGTTGATGGATAATCCGGAATTGGCGGAAGAATTGGAAGCTAAGATACGAGCTGAAGTGACAGGAGAAGTGCTGGATCAAGCGATGCTCAACAAAGACAACGAAGAATAATAATTCTTAATATGCTGTAAAGGGCAGTTCTCACAGTCGAGAATTGCCCTTTTTATATTTGTGGCTAACTTATTTTCGGATAAATTCCACGCGTCTGTTTTGAGCTTTGCCCTCCGCTGTAGCATTGCTTGCCACAGGCTCTGATGCCCCTTTACCGATAGCGACAAGCTGTGAGGCAGGAATATTGAAGTTTTTCATCAAGTACTGACGTACCGCTTCTGCTCGCTGCAGTGAAAGCCTTTGGTTCAGCTGGGCTCCTCCATCCGAATCTGTATGGCCTACTATTTCGAATTTTGCCGATGGAGTATGTTGCATCAGCAGGCCTATCTCATTCAAAATATTATAAGACACAGCTTTGATTCTGTCTGACCCGCTGTCAAAATGTATGCCTGACACCACCAGCTTTCCTTCTCCTATCAGGGCAGCACTCAAATCTTTGGATACCGCAGCAATACGGACATTTGACACATAGAAGCCATCCTTCGGCTTAGGTATCACTTCTGCTGCACGCAGATGAAAATTATTACGGTAAGCATTGTTGTCAAAGGCCTTAGGAAGATCGAACAGCTTCTCCGTATCCATATACAGTCTTATTCGTTCCCCATTGACAGCGATGCTTACATGCACTACCTTGCCGGTATGGCCACGTACATCCCACTCCGTAAACGTTTCATGACCCGAATACATGTTTGTGGTATATCCAACCACATTTTCTACATTATTACTTTTCGGAATCACAAAATAAAATAATTTCTTACGCTGTATACTCTGCTTGGCAGGATTAGCAACTTCCGAAAAGCCAAAAGTTACAGGAGGTCGAACCGCATTATCGGGATAGTACAAATCAAACTCTACTGTAAAATTTTGTGGTAGGCTCCCTTTTAACAAGGGAAAACTCAGCGCATTATCACCCACCATAAACCAATTACCCGTCAGATTACTAAATTTCACTACTTTACCACCAACAGTAGTATTCCACTTACTAGGAAAATCTCCATATGCGGTATTACTAAAGTCGTCATAAAATAATAACTGATCGCCCGGAATGAAGTCATAGTTGGAAGACATCACATTGGGATCGGAAGAAGTCTTCCCCTTCACTGTTGTGGAAGAAACACCTCCTTTGGTCGATTTATCAATCTTTTCTTCTACCTTATCAAGGCCTTTGTCCACAGCTTTATCGACTTTACGGTCTACACGCTGCTTCACTTTGTTTTCCACTTTCTTGCCCAAGCGGTCCAAGATCTGGGCTTCTCCTCTCCCATGCATACTCAAAAGAAAAATAACAGTTAATGCAAGCACTCTCATATCCCACAAAATTTAAGTTCACAAATAGGGTTAGCTACTTAAACAAATGTACCCCATGATGAAAGTGCCGGCAATAGTGATAAATCACTAAAAGTTTATATCAACCCGTGAATGAGTGCATAGGCCACTACCTCGCTGCTCGTATACGAGTTGGTCTTTTTCAGAAGGCGCTGGCGGTGATTTTCTACTGTATTTTTGGATATGTTGAGTTTCTCGGCGATGATTTTGCTGGTCATTCCTAATGAAAGCAGGCGTACCACCTCTATCTCCCGCTTTGTAAATTTGACCTCTGACATATATTTTGTTTCAATATTCGCGGGAAGGCTTTTTAAAAGTTTATGATTATCTCCATCTACAATAAGGATAGACAGCTGAGGAATATAATCCACTTCCATATGTGAAATATCCGTAACCTGACAGAGGCAACACCTTACTCCCCCGTCCTCCTCATACTTCCAATCCAACACCTGCTGGACGACATTACGGAAGTTGCCTTCTGCATCCCTCATTTTAAGGTATATGTTGGGGCGGAAGGTTTTATTAGGATTATTTAAGATAAATGAATATACGTAATCTACATAGGCCATCCAATAAGGGATATGCTCGGGATAACCTACTTCTTCCACATACCTCTCCGGCGACATCCCTTTCCAATACTCGGCAGGCTTACCGGTCATCTCTTCCAACATGCCTCCCACCTCCAAAAGACGCTGATCCGCAAAATCTACGATACACCATTGGTACATCCCCAAGGAGAAAGATTTCATAGCCTCTATCTTGGGTTCGAAATATTTACGGATATCGCATTTTTCAAGCAAAGGAGTTGCCTTATTAGACAAAATATTTCCAAATTCATCTAAACTATTAATCGGAGAAATTCCATCTATATAGTTTACAATTGGCTTCATATATAGAAATATAAATAAATTTATACAAAATTAAAAAAGACAGAGAGTAAAATAAGGCCTTGACAGAGAATATTATTTTGTATTTTTAGCAAATGAAAAACCTAATAAACAACCTATTATTTCGTGTTATTTTTGCCATAGCTTTAGGAATACTGTTAGGCAATATTCTTCCTAAATCGGTTGGCGATATTTTCGCAACATTCAATGCTCTGTTTGACCAACTGTTGAAATTTCTTATCCCCCTGATTATCGTAGGACTTATCATTCCTGCCATTACTAAACTGGGCAGTACGGCGGGCAAGATGCTTATTGTTACAGTAGCCATCGCTTACGGTTCGACCCTGTTTTCGGGATTTTCAACCTATTTTGCCAGCATGGCTATATTTCCCTCCCTCTTGGAAGGGCAAAGTGTACAAAACATCGCTGACTCAAGTAGAAGCCTTTCACCATATTTCACCCTACAGATCCCTCCTTTTTTGGACGTGATGGGAGCTCTGGTTTTTTCTTTTCTTGTTGGGTATAGGGCTGGCGCGTCAACAGAACTCCAGACTAGCAGAAATAGCCTTTGATTTCGAAAACATTATTTCTTTTATCATCGAAAAAGTCATCATTCCATTATTGCCGGTGTTCATTTTCGGTATCTTCTTAGATATGACCTATTCGGGTAAAGTGTTGATGATATTGAATGTCTTTATCAAAATTATCGGTGTAATCTTTACCTTACATATACTGCTCTTATTGTTGCAATATATATTAGCCGGTATTATTACAGGTAAAAATCCATTTAAACTTTTGCGTACTATGCTACCGGCCTATTTTACCGCTTTGGGCACGCAATCTTCTGCAGCTACCATTCCTGTGACATTAGCTCAAGCCAAAAAGACAGGCATATCCGAAGAAGTTGCATCTTTCGTCGTTCCTCTTTGCGCTACCATCCATCTAGCTGGAAGTACATTAAAAATCGTAGCCTGTGTAATAGCACTGATGTTGATGCAGGGATTACCTATAAATTTCGGCTTGATTGCCGGCTTCATCTGTATGCTGGGTGTGACTATGATTGCTGCACCTGGGAGTGCCGGGGGGAGCCATCATGGCGGCCATAGGCATCATTGCGTCCATGCTGGGATTTAATGCAGAAAATCAAGCCTTGATGATTTCTTTGTATATTGCCATGGACAGCTTTGGCACAGCTTGTAACGTTACAGGCGACGGGGCAATAGCCGTTGTGGTGGACAAGTTTTTTGGAAAGAAAGGCTAAAGGAGATACAGATACACCAAAAACGCTTCGGAAATTCCGAAGCGTTTTTTGCTTATATAGAAAAGAGTGTATGCAGCTCTTCCAAAGTTTCGGGAGAGGTTTCAAGATCTTTAATCACTTTACCTTTTTCCAGCACGATGATTCTGTCGGAAATTTCCACGGTATGGGACAGGTCATGACTCGATATAAGGATAGTGACTTCTCGTTCTTCAATCAATGTTTTTATAAGCTTTTTCAAGCGGAACTGCGAGCTGGGGTCCAAGTTTGCAAAGGGTTCATCTAGGATGATAAGTTCCGGACTTCCTATCAAAGCACCGATAATCCCTACCTTCTTCTGATTTCCTTTAGATAAGTCACGTATATATTTACGTATGTTCAGGAATTTCGTCCGTTAAAAAATTCTTCATACTGAGCGAACAAAATTGGCAACATCCACTTTGTTCATTCCCTGCAGCGTTCCGATGAAGTTAAAATATTCTTCCGGCGTGAGATAACCTATCAGAAAAGATTCGTCTAGGAAAGCACCAGTAAAGTCTTTCCACGACTCATCTTTATTGACTTCGATATCTTTAATTTTGACGTTTCCCGAGGTCGCTTGTATCAAGTTTAACATTAAGCTGAACAAAGTGGTCTTTCCCGCTCCATTATTACCCACCAAACCTATACTTTCACCACGCCTTATTTCGAGCCTGTGTATATCCAAGACTTTGACATTATTATATACTTTAGAAAGATTTTCTATGTCTTATCATATATCTGAATGTTTAAGGTTAAGAACGTTGTTTGAATCCTTCGAGCATACTGAACCGTCTACTTGTATAAAGCTGAGCGATAAAATTAAGGATAAGAGGGCGACATAGGAGACCTAAAATTCCTAAACTCAAAAGCGTCACATTAGCTGCTGTAAGACCTATAAAAACCTTGATAGGGAACCAAATAATACAAGGCAGTATAATCAAAGGAAAGCTAATCAACCATTGCGCCAATCCAATACCTTGATAGTTGAACACATTGGAATTAGAAAGATCAATATATTTTCTGTTATATGCTCCGAAAAACAATACTACTGGAATATTTATTCCAGCATTATATACCCCACAGACAATATGTACGTAAAGTTTATCCCAGCCGAAGTACACATAAAACGTACTCAATATAGTTAGAATCAAAACCGATCCATCCATCAACAAGGCTTTAGCCTTCAAATAGGTACGCATGGTAATTGGTCTTGTTTGCAACAGGGCAAAATAAGAACTATCCCATGCCGGAATGAATTGTCCGAAATTGATAACGAAAATTCCGGTGATAAACAACCCTATAAACAAGGACCACCCCGGAATTAAAAAAGCTGGATTCGTATAAAAAAGCAGGCCATATGCCAGAAATCCGAAGCTTAGATACACCACCGTCCGGGTCCGTTTATTTCTCCAGAGCAGTTTTAAGTCCAACTCTAAAAAGGGAGCAAGGGTCCCGAATCGGCTTGTCCAGCTTAAGTCTGCCGTACGGTATTCTTTTTGTGTTTCTCTTAGATAAGCATCCATATAGAGATGCTCCTTCACATCCATGAATGTGAGTCTATAGCAAAGGACAAGGACCGCAAAAGGAAGCAGACACAGAACAGGATATATCAAGACAAGGTTGAAGAAGCTTCCGAAAAGATTCGTAACGGAAAAAAGTTTATAATACTCCAGACCTATCAGCACCAGACAGATTATTAGAAAAGGTACTAACGCCTTTATATAGCCCGAAAACTTGCGCTGAATCCAAAAGTTCAGGAAGTTAAGAATAAGCACCATTCCAAACAAAGTCAGTAGCCAGCCTATAAGGGAAACACTATCAAAATCTCCGCTTATCCTGTTAAAGATTACAAAAGGCACAGCCACAGTCATGGTCAGGATATTGTAAAACGAAAACAAGGACTTGGCCATTAAAGCGTGCACCACCTGACTTCGTGTGACGCGCTGCGTCAGAAGAGGTTTGGCATCCAACACGGGAAGGTTTTGAAAGAAAAAACGTAAAAGCAACTCTGCCGCCAACCACACCAGCAAGAAGCTGTTGACCACCAGCAAAGGCTTTTCACGGGGAACCGCCTCTTTGCATAGAGGATATAAGCTTATTCCCAGCGAAAGAAAAGTAAAAAAGAAATAAAGCCCTATAAAGCCCATAAAAAGCTTTACGGCTAAGCTCTTGCCAAAAGTAGCCGAGCGAAAAAAGGATTTAAACTCTAATTTAAGCAGCTTGAAAAACATAGGTCGTTTTCGGAATATTTGGCTTAATATAAAAAAAAACTTCGAGAAAACCTCGAAGCTTTAACCTAACCTAATCAAACATCTATTACAATCTAATCTTCTGCTAAGAAAGGATATCTGTAATCCGTGTCCGGATTGAATGTTTCTTTTATGGTACGCGGTGACACCCAACGTAACAGATTAATCATAGAACCAGCTTTGTCGTTGGTACCTGATCCACGAGAACCGCCGAAAGGTTGTTGCCCCACTACCGCTCCAGTACATTTATCGTTGATGTAGAAGTTACCGGCCGCATTGCGCAATTCGTATGTAGCTTTGTCAATGGCATAGCGATCCTGAGCGATGATAGATCCTGTCAAAGCGTAGATAGAAGTCGAATCTACTAAGTTTTAACGTTTCTTCAAATTTGTCGTCCTCATATACATACACTGTCAATACAGGACCAAAGAGCTCCTCACGCATAGTTTCATAATCCGGCTTTTTCGCCAAAATCACTGTCGGATGGATAAAATATCCCTTAGATTTGTCGTATTCACCACCGATGATGATTTCCGCATCCGGAGATTCTTTCGCACGGTCAATATATTTAGTAATCTTGTCGAAAGCTTTTTCATCAATCACAGCATTGATGAAGTTGGAGAAATCCTCTGTACCTCCGATTTTAAAAGATTTGATATCGGCTTCCATAAGGTCTCTCAACTTAGGCCACAATGACTGTGGAATATAGGCTCTTGACGCTGCCGAGCATTTCTGGCCTTGGTATTCGAAAGCTCCCCGCACTAGAGCAGTATTTAACACTTTGATGTCGGCAGAAGAGTGGGCAACGATGAAGTCTTTACCCCCTGTCTCGCCTACAATACGAGGATAACTTTTGTAAATATGTATGTTTTCTCCTATAGTTTTCCATATGTCTTGGAATACGGCGGTAGAACCAGTAAAGTGAATTCCCGCAAAATCTGGATGTTTGAAGATGACATCTCCTGCATCTGGTCCAGACACATATACCAAGTTGATTACACCATCCGGCAAACCAGCCTCTTTAAATATCTGCATCAACACATTTGCAGAGTAAATCTGTGTGTTTGAAGGCTTCCACACCACTACGTTGCCCATCATAGCCACACAGGTAGGCAAGTTACCGGCGATGGCAGTAAAGTTGAACGGTGTCAAAGCAAAGACAAATCCTTCCAGCGGGCGTTGTTCCACACGATTCCACACACCTTTGGCATTCACCGGAGGTTGTTGCTGATAGATCTCAGCCATATATTTTACGTTGAAGCGCAAAAAGTCCGTGATTTCACAGGCTGAATCGATTTCTGCCTGAAATGCATTTTTGGACTGTCCAAGCATGGTAGCGGCGTTCAACTTATAACGGTATTTCGTAGAGATTAGTTCTGCAGCTTTCAGAAATATAGCAGCGCGCTGTTCCCATGGCAGATTTTCCCAATCCTTTTTCGCGGCCAAAGCTGCATCGATAGCTTCTTTGACATGCTCTTTGGTGCCTTGGGAATAATAACCCAATACGTGCTGATGGTCATGAGGAGGAGACAATTTCACTTTCTTGTCTGTACGCACCTCTTTAGACCCTATATACATAGGAATATCTACTTCCTGGGCTCTTGCTTCAGCGATAGCTTGTTTCAATAATTCGCGCTCCTTTGTTCCCGGAGCATAAGAATATACGGGTTCGTTTGCTGGAACCGGAACGTTGAAAAATCCTTTTAACATAAGCGTAAATTGTTTAATGTAAAATTACGGACAAAAGCGGCTGAGGGATTTACCCTATTTGTCCAACTATAAACATATTCTATCCTTTATAGTTAATGGATTAACGAAGATTTTTGAGAAATAATCAATTTAGGTTATATCTGCACTATGGGCTTGAATGTATTTTTTAGGTGACATCTTTGTGATGGATTTAAACACCCGGTTAAAGTGCACGATATTGTTGAATCCAACCTGAAAAGCGGCTTCGGAAATATTTTCCGACTTGTTATTCAACAAAATCTGGCAGGCCTTCTCAATTCTCACCTCGTTGAGGAAGGTAATATAGGTTTTCATCGTATGCTTCTTGAAGAATTTGCAAAACGAGGTGGGTGTCATATGTACTAAGGCCGCCACCTGATCAATGGTAATATCTTCCTGATAACGTTCGAACGTATATTTGTACACCTGACTTATACGCACACCATCCTTATCCGAATAGCTCATATCGCGCACCCCAGAATATAAGGTCACCGTATCGTTACGGTGTACGGTAAGGGCATGGAGAAGCTGCAAAAATTCCGTAAAGCGAGGCATCCCTGTCTTCACCAACAGGTTGGTAAAATAATGAATCATGGACTCGGAAATAGAACGGTCCAGCATTTTGGAAGTATGTAGGTCCTGAAGGTAGTCGCGTACAGCCTCAAACTCGGGAATATGATAGAGTTTCTTCATGCGTTCGAGGTTGACAAAAATGTGTATAGCATGAATATCCCCTTTATCTTCTTCGGACTCTGTGTCGCGATCAAACATGTGTGGCTCGTTAGGTTTGAGCACAAAAATATCACCCGATTGGAAGGACTGCATGATATTTCCTACCATTATAGTGCCTTTACCTTTGAGTATGTAGGTAATCTGTGTTCATCGTGGCGGTGATAGTAGTTATAGAAATTCTCTTTCTTGTCTTCCAACACAGCGAAGACTCCTTCTCCATAAACCGAAACTGTAAATTGGATAGGCTTCATCACTAGAACTATTGCTTCTTCAATTTATCCGCAAAGACTTTTTTTTACTTTTTCAACCTTAGGGCGAGCAACAATCTGACAATACATCTCGTTAGGGTTTCTGTTATAATAATTCTGGTGATAATCTTCGGCAGTATAGAAGGTCTCTGCATGTTCTATGGTGGTGACGATAGGTCTTTCGTAGGCACCGGATTTTTCCAAGGCCTCTATATAGTAACGGGCTTTATCTTCTTGGTCTTTATTTACCGGAAAAATGGCAGAGCGGTACTGAGTACCTATATCATTGCCTTGGCGGTTGAGTTGTGTAGGATCGTGAACCGTGAAAAAGACCTCCAATATTTCATCATATGTAATTTTCTGTGGGTCGAAAGTAACTTTTACGGCTTCGGCGTGTCCTGTCTGGCCTGTACATACCTGAGCATAGGTGGGATTTTCCACATGCCCTCCTACTATATCCCGAGACTACGGTATCAACACCTTCCAACAGCAGCAGAGGTGCTTCCACGCACCAAAAACATCCTCCTGCCAAGATTGCTACTTCTTTATTTTCCATGTTCATATCCTTCACTTTTACATAATCACTACTGAGCTGCGCCTTGCTATGACATGCCCAGCAACACATAAGTAGAATAATACTTCCTATCCATCTCATCACTTTCGTCGTCACCTAAATTAAAAAATAAAGGCGACATACGTGTATGCCGCCTCCTAAATATCCTAATAGATGCTATTATTTTTTAGCAGCTGCATAGTTAGCGGCTACAGCATCCCAGTCAATTACATTGAAGATGGCTTCCAAATAAGCCGGACGTTTGTTTTGATATTTCAAATAATAAGCATGCTCCCACACGTCAATACCCAAGATAGGTGTACCTTTTACCTCTGCTACGTCCATTAATGGGTTGTCTTGGTTTGGTGTAGAGGTAACTGCCAACTTACCTGACTCATCCACAATCAGCCAAGCCCAGCCCGATCCGAAGCGGGTAGCACCTGCATTTTGCAACTGTGTCTTCAGTTCAGCGAAAGAACCGAAAGCAGCATTGATGGCTTCTGCCAACTCCCCTTTAGGTTCACCGCCACCGTTAGGACTCAGGATTGACCAGAACAATTTGTGGTTATAGTGACCGCCACCATTGTTGCGAACAGCAGCCGAATATTTGCTCACATTTTTAAGAATATCTTCTAAAGAAGCATTCTCTGCATCCGTACCAGCAATAGCTTTGTTTAAGTTATCCACATAAGCTTGGTGGTGACGATCGTGATGGATTTCCATCGTTTCTTTATCGATATGAGGTTCTAATGCGTCAATTGCGTATGGTAACGCTTCTAATTCAAATGTCCATAGTTCTATATTTTTTTAATTATCGTATAATAATATCAATTACAGTTACGAATATAACAAATCATCCGTCTTTATGTTTCATAATAATGCCATATTGTGGAAAAGTTTAGCGCTTGCTCTTGAAAAAACGCTTCATTAGTTCGGCACATTCACTTTCCATCACACCACCTACTATTTCGGTTTTCGGATGAATAATATGAGAACTGATAGCTGAATAACCGCGTTTATCATCTTTGGCGCCATAGACTATACGTGAGATCTGCGTCCAGTAGGACGCTCCGGCACACATGACACAAGGTTCTACCGTAACGTACAGCGTGCAATCTTTTAGATATTTCCCTCCCAGAAAGTTGGCTGCCGCCGTGAAGGCCTGCATTTCGGCATGTGCTGTCACATCATTCAGCCTTTCGGTTAGGTTGTACCCCTTGCCGATGATTTTGCCTTGTGACACGATGATGGCACCTATGGGGACCTCATCCTCTTCATAAGCCTTCTGCGCCAGCTTATACGCCTCCTTCATATACATTTCATCGGTATTTACCGGCGCTGCTCCCTCTTCAAAATTATAAATCTTCATATGCTTAAAACATCTTTGACCCATTCGGTACTTTACGCTCCACGCTGGTAAGCACTACATCCCCATTTGCATCGGCAAAGCCGGTAACCAAACACTCGGACATAAACTTGCCTATTTGCTTGGGTGGGAAATTTACGACAGCAACAACCTGACGACCTACGAGCTCTTCCTTCGTATAATGTTTGGTAATCTGAGCGCTGGATTTCCGAACTCCTATCTCCTCACCAAAATCTATCTTCAGCTGGTATGCAGGCTTCCTAGCCTCTGGAAAGTCGTATACTTCCACGATTGTACCCACCCGCAAATCTACCTTTTCAAAATCACTCCAACTAATTTGCATAGATTAAAGTCTGTTTATATCCAAATCGGCCAGCTGCTTACCTAGCGTATAGATGACATACTCTTCCTTACGCTTCAGACGTCTTGCCAATCTGGAAATCAGCTCCTTTTCTTCTCCTTCGTTGTATGCAAGATCTTCCTCAGAAAGATGATTATACTTGCGTAACAATTTTAATTTTAGAATTTCCCAGTCAGTTTTCGTAATTTTAAGGCTTGTCATTGTTAGTAGATTATTTATAATTGAAACCAAAATAACATTTATTCTATGAAAAACACAATACTTACGCTTTTTGTAGCTATTTTCAGCTCATTATCACTTCAAGCTCAGGAATTCAAACTAGGTTTGAAAGCAGGTATGAACTTTTCTAAAATCAAGTTTGATAAAGACGTTTTAGAATCATCTAATAATGCGGGCTATTTAGCAGGTGTTTGGTTGAGACTAGGTGGTAATTCATTCCATATCCAACCTGAGGCTTATTTCACTACCAAAAATGCAAGTGTGCAAGCTCCTAAAGAATCAGCTCCTACAGAACTAATCAAAGGCGACATGAAATTTTCAAACATTGATGTACCTATATTATTAGGGACAAAGTTCCCTGTGGGACCTTTGAAATTAAAATTACAAGCGGGTCCATTGTTTTCATTTGTGATTGACCAAGAAGCTTCTTTCAAAGACAACATCGTATCAACCTATGATGATGCCTTAAAAAGCTATAAAGACAAATTCGCCGCAGTAGTAGCAGGTACAGGATTAGACTTCGGTAATTTTGCTGTAGACTTACGCTATGAATATGGTCTAGGTAACATTAGCAAAACAGAGACTGCTGGAAAACAGAAGTTGAATCTCTGGTCGATCAGCTTAGGATACAGTTTGTTTTAGCAAGAGATAAAAAGAGTGCCGGCGGCACTCTTTTTTGTTTTCAGTCTTATGAGTATATTCAACCTATAATTCATAACACGATCTCAAAAAAAAGAGATGATTTTTATGTTATCTTTTATACAAGCTTTAATTACTTAGAACAATTCTAAATTATATCTTTTTTATAGGGTTAAAGGCATTTTTATAAATCATTTGAATACTTTTGCAAGAAAAATTTAAACATTTAAGGATAATGAGTAGTAAATCAAAGCCGCTATTTAGTTCTTCTCTAGGTAAGAAATTAATCATGAGCTTAACGGGACTATTTTTATGTACGTTCCTTGTCGTGCACTTGATTGGTAACTTACAGTTATTTAAGAATGACGAAGGCTACGCATTCAACAACTATGCGCACTTCATGACGCATTTCACGCCTATTAAAGTAGTTTCATACTTACTTTATGCTTCAATCATTTTACATGCTGTCTACGCATTAATCTTGACTTTAAAGAACAAGGCTGCTAGACCTATTGGGTACCACCAATCGGCTGGTAATGCTAACAGCAAATGGAACTCACGCAATATGGGTATCTTGGGTACTATCATTTTAGTATTCTTGGCTACACATATGCAAAACTTCTGGTATCAGTACAAGTTTGGTACCACTCCTTACATCGAGTACCACACTGATCTAGAGACTGGCAATCGTCAAACTATCTCATCAGATGATTTACCTGCGAACTACGATGGGTACAAAAGCTTTGTGAAAAACGGCGTAGAGACCGTAAAGACCAAAGATTTGTACAAGCAAGTAGCATTTACTTTCCAAAATCCATTCATCGTATTACTTTACGTAGTAGCAATGGGTGCCTTGGCTTTCCACTTGATTCATGGATTCCAATCGGCATTCCAAACATTAGGTTTCGACCATAGAAGATATATTGGTTTGGTAAAAACAATTGGTATTTGGGTATTTGGAGTGATTATTCCTATTGCTTTTGCTATAATGCCATTGTATTTCTTTTTTAAAGGTTAGTAATCTCTATTAAAAATAAAGATATGTTAGATTCTAAAGTACCAGCAGGCCCATTAGCCGAGAAATGGTCAAATCATAAATTCAACTTGAAGTTGGTGAATCCTGCCAACAAACGTAAGTTTACGATTATCGTTGTAGGAACAGGATTGGCAGGTGCTTCAGCAGCTGCTTCATTAGCAGAGCTTGGTTACAACGTGAAAACGTTCTGCTATCAAGATTCACCACGTCGTGCACACTCTATCGCTGCACAAGGTGGTATCAATGCGGCAAAAAATTACCAAAACGACGGTGACTCTATCTTCCGTCTTTTCTATGACACTATCAAAGGTGGAGACTACCGTGCCCGTGAAGCCAACGTTTATCGTCTAGCTGAAAACTCAGTAAAAATCATCGACCAATGTGTGGCACAAGGTGTACCTTTTGCTCGTGAATACGGAGGTCTTTTAGATAACCGTTCTTTCGGTGGTGCGCAAGTATCGCGTACATTCTACGCCCGTGGGCAGACAGGACAACAATTGTTGTTAGGTGCTTACTCAGCATTGAACCGTCAAATCAAAAAAGGAAAAGTAAAATCATACACCCGTCATGAGATGTTGGACCTAGTAGTGATCGATGGTCATGCTAAAGGTATCATCACTCGTGACTTGGTAACAGGAAAGATTGAAGCGCACGAAGGTCATGCCGTATTGTTGTGTACAGGAGGTTACGGAAACGTATTCTTCCTATCGACAAACGCTATGGGCTGTAACGTTACGGCAGCATGGAGAGCACACAAACGCGGTGCCTTCTTCGCAAACCCTTGTTACACGCAGATCCACCCTACCTGTATCCCAGTGACAGGTGACCACCAGTCGAAATTGACATTGATGTCCGAGTCATTGCGTAACGACGGTCGTGTGTGGGTACCTAAAACAAAAGAATTAGCAGAGAAATTACGTAAAGGAGAACTAGGTCCTAACGACATCAAAGAAGAAGACAGAGATTACTTCTTAGAGCGTAAATACCCATCATTCGGTAACTTGGTGCCTCGTGACGTGGCTTCACGTAACGCTAAAGAGGTGGTAGACGAAGGCCGTGGTGTAGGTAAAACTGGTTTTGCGGTATTCCTAGACTTCGCTGACGCTATCAAACGTATGGGTGAAGAGACAGTACGTGCTAAATACGGTAACTTATTTGACATGTACCAAAAAATCACCGACGAAAACCCATACGAAGTGCCAATGCGTATCTACCCAGCTGTTCACTATACTATGGGTGGTCTATGGGTTGACTATAACTTAATGACTACTATTCCGGGCTTGTACTGTCTAGGAGAAGCTAACTTCTCTGACCACGGTGCTAACCGTCTAGGTGCTTCTGCCCTAATGCAAGGTCTGTCAGATGGTTACTTCGTAATCCCTTACACTGTAGGTGATTACTTGGCAGGATTGGGAAGCTTCGCTCCTGTAGACAAAAACCATCCGGCATTCGAAGAAACACGCAAAAACGATAGAAGATAACATCAAAAAATTATTATCTCTACGTGGTAACAAAACTGTAGACGACATCCACAAACAGTTAGGTCACATCATGTGGGAATACTGTGGTATGGCGCGTACGGAAGAAGGCTTGACTAAGGCTAAAGGTTTGATTCGTGAGTTGAGAAACGAATTCTGGAACAACGTAACGGTTCTTGGTTCGAACGAAGAGTTGAACATGTCTTTGGAAAAAGCCGGTCGTGTTGCCGATTTCTTGGAATTAGGAGAACTAATGGTTGACGATGCTCTTCACCGTAGAGAATCTTGTGGTGGTCACTTCCGCCTTGAATCACAAACTGAAGAAGGTGAAGCTAAACGTGATGACGAAAACTTCGCTTATGTAGCAGCTTGGGAATACAAGGGTCCAGACCAACCAGAAGTACTTCACAAAGAAGAGTTGGTATTCGAAAACGTTAAGTTAACACAAAGAAGTTATAAATAGTATAGAGTATTGAGTGTCGGAACTTATACCTTCCGATACTCAACACTTCATACTCAATTCATAATAGATATGAGTAAACACATGAATTTAACGCTAAAGGTTTGGCGTCAAAAAAATCAGAATTCAGAAGGTAAATTTGTTACTATCCAAGCTAACAACATTGCGGACGATATGTCCTTCTTGGAAATGCTTGATGTAGTAAACGAAGATCTTACCCGTAAGGGAGAAGATCCTATATATTTCGACCACGACTGTCGTGAGGGCATCTGCGGTATGTGTTCATTGGTAATCAACGGTCGTCCTCACGGTCCTAACGAGCGTACTACAACCTGTCAATTGCACATGCGTTCGTTCCACGACGGACAAACTATCGTTATCGAACCTTGGAGAGCTGCAGCTTTCCCTGTATTGAAAGACTTGGCGGTAGACCGTTCGGCATTCGACCGCATCCAACAGGCTGGTGGTTATATCAACGTAAACACTGGAGGTGTGCCTGACGCCAACGCTATCCCTATCCCTAAACGTATTGCTGATGAAGCATTCGAATCGGCAACATGTATTGGTTGTGGTGCTTGTGTGGCAGCATGTAAAAATGCTTCAGCAATGTTGTTCGTTTCGGCAAAAGTTTCTCAGTTTGCTTTGTTGCCTCAAGGTCAAACAGAACGATACGAACGTGCTCAAGCAATGGTTGACCAAATGGACAAAGAAGGTTTCGGTAACTGTACTAATACGGGCGCGTGTGAAGCTGAATGTCCAGTAGGTATCAAATTGACTAACATTGCTAGACTGAACAGAGAGTATTTCACAGCGAAAATCTTCCGTCAAGAAGATGTTCACGCTTAATCTATAGAAATATAATCTTCTATAAAAAGAGCTTGCCTTTATTACACTGCCCCCAAAAAGTTAGACACTATTTGGGGGCATTTTTATGGTTAAGTACAAAAAACACAAATCCGATTTTAAGCTTCGTCTGGTTAAAGATTACCAACGAGGGGCATCGATACACGGATTATCGAATCAATGGGGCGTATCATCGTCACAAATCAGAAAGAGGATTGATCAATATAATTCATTAGGTCCGCAAGGACTATCGCGAAAGCCTTATCGAAAATATACAAAGGAATTTAAGGTCACGGTTGTTCAAGCCTATCTAAAAAAAGAATTATCTTTGAGGGACTGCTGTTTACATTTCAGCATCCCCTCCATTGGCATAGTCAGTTCTTGGGTAAGAATATATGAGCATTTGGGTGAGGATGGCTTAAATTCTCGGCAGAGAGGCCGTAAAACGATGAAAGGAAACAATCCAAAAAGACCCGCAAAACCGTTGACCAGGCTGGAAGAGCTTGAGAAGGAGAATTTATATCTAAGAGCGGAGAATGAGCTGCTAAAAAAGCTCGATGCCTTAGCTCAAAAGAAAGTAACTCCGCAAAA
>NZ_JXAC01000088.1 GCF_000814685.1 Sphingobacterium sp. T2 | reverse complement strand
TCAAAGTTCTTCCACGCCAAGATCTTTTTGTATTCTWMAGCATCAAAAGGAGCTTCGTTGAGTGCTTTTCTTTCTTCTGCCGACAGCTCTACGACGTCATCGTAGAAGCCTGGGATAGTGATGTGGTTGTTTTCATCGTGTAGGGAGGCAATCATTTTAGCTAATATAGTCGCTGGGTTAGCTACCGCACCTCCATAAACACCAGAGTGCAGGTCACGGTTAGGGCCTGTAACTTCCACCTCTACGTAAGAGAGACCACGAAGTCCTGTCTCTATAGAAGGGGTTTCCATGCTGATCATGGAGGTGTCAGAAATCAGGATGATATCTGCTTTAAGGCGTTCTTTGTTTTCTTTAACGAAAGTACCCAAGTTTGCTGATCCTACTTCTTCTTCTCCTTCTATCATGAACTTCACGTTACATGCCAGCTCGTTTTCTCTGACCATATATTCGAAGGCTTTCACATGCATGTAGAACTGACCTTTGTCATCAGCGGCACCACGTGCGTAAATCTTGCCATCGCGGACGGTAGGCTCAAAAGGAGGGGTCTCCCACAATTCCAAAGGATCGGCTGGTTGTACGTCATAGTGACCGTAAACCAACACTGTCGGTAATGAAGGGTCTATGATTTTCTCGCCGTAAACGATAGGATAGCCTGCCGTAGGACAGATCTCCACATTGTCGGCTCCGGCATCCTTTAGCTTTTGAGCTACAAATTCGGCGGTACTCAACACGCCTTCTTTATATTGAGGGTCAGCACTTACTGATGGAAAGCGCAATAATTCAAATAACTCTTCTAAGAAGCGGTCTTTGTTCGCTTCTACATATTGTTTGATCTTTTGCATTTTAAGTATGTGTTTTTTACAAAAATAGACATTATTATGGATAATAGTAGTTTATTTCACATTCCTCCATAACAGAACGTAATTTGAAGATTTTTCGACAGACTTTTACCGACAAAAATGCGGTGTTTACCGATGTTAACGTTTCATTAACGGTAATCTTCTATGAATTTTATATAGAAGCTATTTTCTTTGTTTTAGCAAAAATATTTTAAGTTTAAGGAATTTATTAACAAACCCCCAATATGAGAACAACCTTTATTAGCTTAATCGCTTTATTGTTTTGTGTGGTTCAGAGTATGGCGCAGGATAAGATTTCCGGTCGTATTTTGGACCTTTCTGAGAAAATCCCTTTGAAGAATGCTTCGGTAATGTTGTTACAGGCCCAAGATTCTATACTTGTGGGCTACACCAGAGCGGATGAAAAGGGTGTTTTTTCGTTAAACAAACCTAAGTCGGGAGACTTTTTGGTAGTCGTTTCTTACCCTAAGTATGCCGATTTTTTTAAAGAAATCAAAGAAACAGAACCTGAATCTGATCTGGGAGAAGTATTGTTGACCAGTGTTGCCCACCTTATTGAGGAGGTGGTGGTAAAACGACGTGCTGCCATCACGATTAAGGGCGATACTACTGAATATGATGCCTCCCAATTTAAGATGGAGAAAAATGCGAAGGTCGAAGATCTTCTGAAAGTGCTGCCAGGGATTACAGTGGACGCTTCAGGAAATATTACCGCGCAGGGAAAGACCGTAAAAAAAGTGTTGGTGGATGGAGAGGAATTCTTTGGGGATGACCCTACGCTGGCTACGCGCAATATCCGCTCGGATATGGTGGATAAAGTTCAGGTATATGAGAAGATGTCCGACCAAGCTGAAAGAACGGGCGTGGATGATGGTGTGCGAGAGCAGACAATAAACCTGAAATTGAAAGAAGATGCGAAGAATGGTATCTTCGGTAAGGCCTTGGCCGGTGGTGGTACAGATGGCTACTATATGGGGCAATTGATGTTTAACAAGTTCAAGGGCTCACAAAAGATTTCGGCCTACGGCTTGTTAGGTAACAATGCTACAACTTCGATGAACTGGGAAGATGCACAAAAATACGGAGGAGATTCCGGCTCCACCGTGTCGGATGAAGGTATAACCTTTGTGGAAAGCCAGGTGGATCCATTCTCCGGTCAGGGCGTAGTAGGTATCCCTCGTGCTCCGACTAAATAAGGACCGGTATTAATTAATAACGTACAAGTTTAATCGGAAGATAAGTACGATACTGTCAACTTAAGTTATAAGTACGGCGAACATTAAGAGTGATGGTGTGGATGAAACCCTCATGTCCGGAATTATCAACAGTGAGACCCGTAAAATGGTAGATACCAAAAACGATCAGCATAGGGTGAATCTGCGATACGACCTTAAATTGGATTCACTGAACAGTATCTTGCTGAGAGGGAATGTGTCGCGTAAGAATCTTTGGTCAGAGGATCAAACTAACTCTAAAAACTTCGGAAACGATTTGAGCTCTCCTGTTGCAGAAAATGTAAGTCGTCAGGTGAGCGACAGCGAGATCAACAACTATGGTGCTTACTTACTGTATACTAAGAAATTTATGAAAAAAGGACGCTCCATATCGTTGAATGCCGAAGTGAAGAGAGAAGAGAATACAGGTGGAGGAACACTGTACTCTACCCTTAGCAGAGCAAATGCTGCAGATACCATCACCGATCAATAATAAAAATCACAATCAGAAAGTTAACAATCTTATCGCAGGGGTGACTTATACAGAACCACTGACCAAGAAGTTAAACCTTTCTGTAGGATATAATGTGGAAAAGGTGGACAACACTTCCTTGATGGAATCTTTCAATACACAAGGAAATATGTTGGATTCGACATTCAGTAACAACTATGATTACAACCGCTTGAGCCAAAACGTAAGTGTAGGTCTTAATTATGCGGGAGAAAGCTTAAAGGTTAGATTCAATAACATCTTAAGTGATGACGCCTTGGACCAAACGAACAACTACACTTCTGCGACCTTGAAACGCTCTTTCTTCACGTATAATCCTATGATTACAGGAAGCTGGGCAATTACTAAGAGCAAGCACATGTGGTTCCAGTACAGTGGTAAAAATCAATTGCCTTCATTGAGTCAGATTCAACCGTTGCGTAACAATAATGATCCGTTGAATTTCTACGAAGGAAATGAGTCACTAAAACCTTCATTTAATAATAGTGGATCTTTAGGGTATTATTCTTTCCAAGCGTTGTCAGGAACATACCTTTATATAGGAGGAAATGTGAGCTTTGTGAATGACCCTATTTCGCAGAATATTACCAATGAAAATGGGGTGAACTATTACCGTTGGGCCAACATTGATGGAAAGACGGATAAAACCTTTAGCGGCTGGGCAGGTCGTTACTTCAAGCTAAGCAATAAACTTGGGCTGACCAATACCATCCAGCTGACATTGCTCAACTCCCAGTACAATAACTTTTTCAATGGTCAGGAAAACCTTATTAAATCGGATAGCTACAGCTTTTCTTATGATATTGGCCGTGATACAAAGACAGGTCTGAACTTTAATATCTCCTTGAATCCGCAATATCGTAAGATGACATCCAATTTAAGTCCTGATCAAGATAACAGTGGATTTGTATTCAAATCTTCAGGTAAAGTGGAATATTTCTTCCCTAAAGGATTTAAGATTTATACCAACTACTCTTACACTTACGAAGCACCTACGGATGCGTTCGACCAAAGTTTATCACGTCTGTTGATCGATCCGGGAGTGAGTAAAAAGTTCCTAAAAGACGAGTCATTGGTGCTAGATTTGGCTGTATATGATTTATTGAACCAAAATGTGGGCTATTCAAGAAGTCAATCCAATTCCGTATTCATGCAACGTAGATATGATACCATCCGTCGCTATGTAATGCTGAAATTGTCGTGGGACTTCAACAAAATGTTTATTAAATAAAAAAATGATAAAGAGAAGTATGATACAGTTAAGATATATATGTGCTTTGGTACTGTTACTAATAAGTATGGGCAGTGCCAAAGCTCAATACACCTTGTTCGGAGAATCAGGTACGGTGTATTTCGACAAAACCATGTACATAAAGAACATTGTTCGTAAACAGTTTATAGAAAGGTCGGACAACACCTTCAAAACGTATCTGGAGTCTATGTTGCCGCAACTGCCGGAGAATATGGTGCTGAAGAAAGAGCTTAAGTTCAACGGCAGTGAGACGATGTTCGTGCATCCAAAACAAGAGATTGATCAGCGGTTGAAGATGATTATCATGCAGCTGGGACTGGACATGGAGGCAACAACATACTCTAATCTTAAGACGAAAGATTATCAGCGTTTCAATGATTTCGCTGGTGAAAAGTTTATCATCAAAGATTCTATAAAGAATATCAAATGGAAAATTACCGATGAATACCGCGAAATCGCAGGCTATAACTGCCGTCGTGCCAATGGCTTGACACAGGACTCAGTCTATGTAGTGGCATATTATACCGTAGAAATTCCTGTAGATGGAGGGCCTGAATCTATTCATGGTCTGCCGGGAATGATTCTAGGTATGGTGGTTCCTAGCCAGCACGTGTCCTACTTCGCTACAAAGGTGGAGCTTACAGGAGGAACAGAGCTGGACAAAAAGGCTTTCGAAAATCCGAAAACCAAACGTATGACAAGAAATGAGCTCAAAGCAATGTTAAAACAAAATTTAGGTAATTTCCTGAATGAGGATATGTTGAACTACATCCTTCGTCTTACATTGCTTTAATGATATGCATTTATACCACAAAAAAGCTTCACCATTTTGGTGTTAGTCCTTTTTGATTGAAGATTCTACTTTCTAAAATTAATATAAAAAGACTTTATTTTTTTGCTTTGCATTTTTTATAGTCAGTTAATTTCA
>NZ_JXAC01000087.1 GCF_000814685.1 Sphingobacterium sp. T2 | reverse complement strand
AAAGAGACGCTAGATTCCTTGTGCAGACTTTAGCTCACTGTTATAAAAAGTTAATACCCTTATCATACATGGATTTGACGTGTAACAAATGACAAARTTWGTAATGTTTTAACATWYAATCAATACAAGTTTCTGATATGATAGAAAAAGGTAAAMCTTATATATTCATTGCTTTAATATTTTTGTTTCTTTTCCGTCTCCTTTAGTTAAGGCACAAGAGCTACCACGTATTCCTATTAATACGGTGGTAGAGCGTCTGCAAAAAGTTTTAGGTGTGTATCCTATTGAGAAGGTGCACCTTCATTTTGATAAACCCTATTATGCGGTGGGCGACACGTTGTGGTTCAAGACCTACCTTTACACTAATCAAGTGGAATACCAGCCTAGTAAAATTATCTATGTAGATATCATCAACGGTAGGGATTCCTTGATTCAAACCTTGCGTATTCCCTTAAAGTCTAATAGCGGTGAAGGACATTATGTGTTGGATCCTCAGGTTATCAAGCAGGACAACTATCGCTTTAGGGCCTATACCAAGTGGATGATGAATTTCGGTACGGACTACATGTTCAATAAGATTGTGACGGTAGGAGATGCCATCAATAAGAAGTTAGGATCAGAAATTACCTATACGACAGAAGGGAATAAAACCAAAGCTACTATACAGTTCAGGGATGCCAATGGAACATTGCTTTCCAGAAGAAAGGTAACCTGGGAAGCAATAGATGGTTGGGACCCCTTTGATAAGGGGAAGGCGGAGACTGATGATATGGGAAGATTGAATATTTCCATTTCTGCCAAGGATAAAGAACCTTATAAAAATGGACGATCTTATCGTCAAGATAGAGGGCGAATCTTCTTTGGTAGGAGATTTTCCGTTAAAGAACGCCTTAAATGAGGTGGATCTATCAGTTTTTCCGGAGAGGAGAGCTGGTAGCCGGTGTGAACAAAAGAGTAGCGTTCAAGGCTGTAGGCATCAGCGGCAAAGGTGTACGCGTCAAAGGAAAGATTATCAATTCCAAGAAAGTGGCGGTGGCCGAATTTGAAGATTTGGGATTGGGAATGGGTTACTTCGTATTAACACCTAATGCTGGAGAACATTACAAGGCTGTAGTAACTGTAAACGGCCAAGAGAAAACGTATGATCTGCCAGAGGTAAAGGGCGAAGGCCTCAGCATAGTACTGACCTCATCTACAGCCGAATCCGTACAACTAGAAATAGTGACTAACGATGCTCATTTTGCGAAAATTCAGAATCAGCCTTTTTATATCTTCGGACAGATGAATGGCCATCTGATCTATGGAGCTCAGATGACAGTAAAAAACACATCTACTTCGGTGAATGTTCCTACAAAGGATTTACCTAACGGTATTATACAATTTACACTGATGACTCCACAAGGGAAGGCTATAAGTGAGCGTTTGGTGTTCTACCATTTTGCTGAAAACTTGAAGCTTCAGGTGAAATCGGATAAAGCTTCCTACAAGAAGAAAGAGCATGTGAAATTGGATATTGACAATATTACTTCGAAAAAGGAGCTGGCTTCTCTGTCTATTTCCGTTATTGATGACAGCAAAGTTCCTTTCGACGACCACCAAGAACTAACGATTGTGAGTAGTCTGCTGCTGACCTCCGATCTGAAAGGGTATGTCGAGAAGCCGAATTATTATTTTGATGAGAAAGTATCCAACAGACTGGAGGCTTTGGATGCCTTGATGATGACACAAGGATACCGTCGCTTCTCTTACGACGATTTGGTAGCAGAAAAATATCCTCAAATATCGTTCTTGCCTGAGCAGGGGATAACATTGTCTGGAACGGCTTCGACTCAACACCGGGAAACCCTATCCAAATGGAGGCCTTCTCCTGTCTATTCCTGCCCGTGCGTTGAAGAAAGATACATATACCGATAATAACGGACGTTTTGCTTTTGAAAACCTCAATTTTCCAGATTCGGTAAAAGTTATCATCAACGCCAGAGGTAATGACAATTACCGTAATCTGGTCATCAATATGGATCAGTCTTTCTATCCTGCTGTGGATGAAAACAATCCGTATAAGGCCAATGACATTCTGAATATCGACAAAGAGATGTCAAACTATTTGGCTAACAGCAAGAATGAATTCAGAAAGTCAATATTAATAGAGGAGGTGACGGTTACAGCATCTCGCAAGGAGCAACGTTCGAGTAGAGAATTTTCTGCTTTGGCGGGGTTGTCTATGGCTGATCACCGTGTGGAAGGGGCAAGGCTGGAAGGCTGTAATGTACTTTCTATGTGTCTTAACACCGTGCTGCCGGCCGTGACGTACGATGCACAGACGATGAAATATTACCTTACAAGAAATTACAATCAAGGTAGCCGCACACCAATTCAGTTTTTCTTGAACGGTATGCCTATCGACGAAAGTTCCTTAAACTCCATAAATCCAGCGGACATCGAAGTTATAGAGGTGTTCACCCGTGATGAGCTGGGAACGGTAAGCCGTATCTATCAAAATGATGGCGTGGTATCTATCATCACCAAGAAGGAAAAACCTAAAGGACCGCGGATGTCGTTGGCTCAGATTGAAGCTATGTTGCCTAAAGCTAATGTGGTGGAGTTATTCCCGTTAGGATATATCAAAGAACGTAAGTTCTATACTCCGAAATATGAAACGGAACAGCAGCGTGCAACCAACGACTACCGTACTACAATCTATTGGAATCCTTCGGTGATGCTGGATGAAAGTGGCAAAGTCTCTTTAGATTACTATAATGCTGATGGTAACGGCAAATATAAGGTGGTGGTAGAGGGAATGGACAACAGTGGAAGGCTAGGACGTACCGTGTACTATTATAACGTAAATTAGGATACATAGTGAAATATAAGATAGAAGAGGGTCAGATTATAATTTGACCCTCTTTATTTTGTCCCATATTTTTGTGTCGAAAAGATTAAGTATAACGCCTAAGAGGATGATAGCTATTGCCAGCAAGCTCATCAGGTTAAAGGTTTCCTGGAAAAAAAGGTAGCCAAAACCTAAAGCATATATAACCCCGAGATAATTGAGACTTGCCACTTTGGCCAGATTAGCGGTCTGATATGATAGGGTCATATAATACTGTGCCAATTGGGTACAGATGCCGATAAGAAGCAGAAATAGCCAATCCATACCTATGGGAGTCTTCCAATGGAAGAAGCTGTAGATGCCTACCACAGGGATTGTAAGTAGAGGAAAGTAGAAGATGACCACTAGTGGATGTTCACTACCTTTGCTTCGTGCAATCATATTGTAAGCCAAGCCAGCAAAGAATGCGGCAGCAAGTCCTATGATTACATCGAGTGTAGAGATGCGGAAGTCGAATCCTTTAAGGAGGATGACCCCGAAGATGGATAGTGCAAAATAGAAAAATTGAATGGGTCTAACCTTTTGTCCTACGATAAAAATCCCTAAGATGGCCGTGAAAAAAGGAGAAAGGTAGTTTATCGTGACGGCAGAGGCCAATGGAATATGCTGAAGAGTATAGAAGGAACCTATAAGTCCCAAACATCCTGCGATACCCCGTAAGGTGAGGATGGGAATGTTATTACCTAATGGTGGAATATTATTTTTACGCAGGTAATAATAGGTGGCAAAGAAGCTGAAAATACTACGGAATAAGACAACCTCCAGAGTTGGGAGGTGAGAAACGAACTTCACACAAACATTCATGATGGCGAAAAAAAATCCCGCCAGAAGCATGTATTTGACACTATTGTCTTTCACTAATTGATAGGCTCATTATGTTTTTTTACCAACTCTCTTTTTCCGGTGTCAGGGTCTATTTCCAGTTCTGTCTGTTTGATTAGTACGGCAAAGGACTTGGGCATAATGCCTTTTCCATATTTGATGGCGTATTCTTTGGTAAATTCCGCGCCATAATATAGTATCGCTGCCGAATAGTATACGAAAGCCAGAAGGATGATTATAGATCCTGCGGCGCCATAGGCTGTAGCCGTGGCATTAACGGACAAATATAGGGAAATACCATATTTACCTATCATAAAAAGTAGGGTGGTAAAGATGGAGCCTCCAACGATATCCTTGAAACGTACTTTGGCGTCAGGAAGAAAGGAAAAGATGAAAGCGAAAAGGGTTGTTATGACGACGAAGGTGATGCCGTTGTTTACCCAATTCCAAAATTCTATATCCAAATGCTGTATGTTGTAGCGGTCCAACAAGGTTTCAATGTTTTTGGTGATTAAGCCTATGACACTGCTTATAATCAGTGAAGCCATCAGCAGGAAGCTCAACCCCAGAATCATGGAAAAGGAGATAAGTCTGTTTATAATCAGTTTCAACCACCCTTTCTTTGGTTTAGCTTTCACCTTCCATATCGTGTTTATGGAGTTCTGTATGTCTACAAATACGGTAGTGGAAGTCATTATCAAAGTAACCACACCTATGATTATTCCTACACTGGATCGACTTTCTATAGAAATTTTACGGACGGCATTGTCCAGGAGTTTAGCGATTTCGGGACCGAAGATTTCATTCAGTTCGGCCATCACCTTGCTTTGTGCTCCCTCGGGGCCTTCCAGTTGACTTCCATAGAAAAAGCCTAATGCCCATACCAAAATGATAATCAAAGGACCGATAGAAAAGACAGTATAATAGGCCAAGGAGGCGCTAAGTTTCATGCAGTTGTCTTCGGCGAATCCATTTGCTGCGTCTATTAATAATTTGCCAAAGCCTTTTATCTTTTGGATAAAAGGCTCTTTTTGTTTGGTATGTACATTGTCTTTTTTATTCAGCATAAATTTTGTTGATTTCTTCTTCGTGTTTCTGAAGAATAATCTTTCTTTTCAATGATAATTTAGGTGTCAGCTCACCGTTGTCAATGGTCCACTCTTTAGGCAATAATACAAATTTTTTAACCATTTCCCAGTGTCCAAAGTTTTCGTTGGCTTTGTCGACTTCTTGTTGGTATTTCTTTATGATTTGCGGATTTTTGATGATGGATTCGCGTGACTCAAAAGGAATACCTTTCACCTTGCAGTATTTTTCCAGCTCTTCAAATGCCGGTACTATCAGTGCTGAAGGGAATTTTTTATTTTCACCCACAATCATTACCTGACCTATTAACACAGATTCCATCAATTTGTTTTCCATCACTTGAGGAGCTATGTATTTTCCACCTGCGGTCTTGAAGATTTCTTTTTTACGGTCTGTGATTTTGAGGAATCCATCTGCTGTAAGTTCTCCTATATCTCCGGTATGTAGATATCCTTGTGCGTCGATTGCTTCTTTGGTAGCTTCTTCATTCTTGTAATAGCCTGAAGTTACGGAAGGTCCTTTGACGAGGATTTCACCGTCTTCAGCAATTTTGACATCTAGATTCTTGAGTACGCGTCCTACGGAGCCGAATTTTAGATCTTTTCCGTCCCAGGAATTTACCGCGATAACAGGAGAAGTTTCGGTCAGTCCGTAGCCTTCCAGCACTTTAATGTCTGCTGCCCAGAAGATGCGGGCAAGGCGTTCTTGTAGAGCTGCTCCTCCGGAGATGATGAACTTTATGTTTCCACCCAAGGCATCTTTCCATTTGGAGAATATGAGCCTACGTGCTATCCCTAACCTGAAGTTGTACCAAGCACTGTTAAGGTGTGGTTCTTTGAATTGATGTCCCAGCTCCACCGCCCAAAAGAATAGCGATTTTTTGATGCCACTGAGAGCTTTCCCTTTTTCAATGATTTTATCGTACACCTTTTCCAGAACGCGTGGTACGGTGGTGAAGACCTGTGGTTTTACATCGTTGATGTCTGCGACGATGTTGTCTAGATTCTCAGCATAATATATTTGTACACCTTTGAAGATGTACATATATACTACCATACGTTCGAAGATATGACAAAGTGGTAAGAAGCTAAGCGCTTTGGTGATATCGTCGGTAAGGAGAGGGGCACAGGCTTCCACATTGCTGATGATGTTACCATGGGTGAGATAGACCCCCTTAGGTCTTCCCGTAGTGCCGGATGTGTATATCAGCGTCAGCAGATCGTCTGTCTGGACTTGCTCATTGTAGGATTTCAGATCTATATCTATCTGTTTTCCTTCTTCAATTAATTCTCCGATATATTTTTGATGAGCTACCTGATCTAATGTGTATATGGCGATATTTAAATTGTTTGCTGCTAATGCCTTCTCTACCTTTTCCACCAAATCCTTGTTGCTGACAAAGAGTATCTTGACTTCAGCATCATTGACGATATAAGAAAGATCTTGGGCAGACAGGGTAGGATAAAGTGGGACGATAGCCACTCCCAGCTGGTTACAAGCAAAATCCACAAAATTCCATTCGGGTCTGTTGCCGGACATAAGACCTATACGGTCACCTTTTTTAATGCCTTTGGCGATAAGTGCTTTACTTAGATTATCAACAATTTCTATAATTTCTGCTTTGTCGTAAACTTTCCAGCCGGAGGAATCCCGTTTTGCCAATTTAAGAATCCTTCCCGCAGTATCTTGATTGCCTTTTAAAAATTCGAAAATACGTGTTGCAGATGTCATAATTTATTTTGATTTACTAATTGGTTATCGATATTATGTTTGCATAATAAATATAGTATAATTGCTTGAAATAAAAGAATTTTGTGGAAAAATCTCTTTGTTAACACTACTTAACGATTTTATTGTTGTGGGTATTATACAAAATGATGTATTTTTGGAGTAAACCCAAAAATCATGATAAGAGTATTGCGTAGTTTATTATTATTGACAATTTTAGTTTTTGCTGGTCAGAAAGAAGTGTCGGCTCAATTGACGGATCAACATGCTATAGGTCTTCGCTTTGGCTCGGCCTCCGGCATCACTTATCGTTATTCCTTGTCCGACAGTAGGGCGATAGAAGGAATATTAAGTGTACAAAGCAATTCCACAAGCAGCAGATTCAGGTTGGTTGGGCTCTATCAATATCATAAACCTTTGATGTGGGACAATTTTCACTGGTACTACGGCTTTGGTGGCAGTATAGGTAGTTATACTTATAAAGCCTATACGAACAAAGACGGTGTGCGTGTGGATGAGTCTTCGGAGATGTCTTTAAGTATAGATGGTGTTGTAGGATTGGAATATACAATTCCGAACTCACCCATTTCACTATCGTTGGATGTGAAGCCTTATTTTGACTTTTTGCAAGAATCAACTATTCGCCTGATCGATCCAATCGGCTTTTCGATAAGATACAGATTTTAAAAAAAGGCTCTTCTTTTAAAGGAGAGCCTTTTTTATTTATAATGACAGCCAAATGTTTCCCAATCTTCGTTGTTCTGCTGAAGCGTTTATCAAGCGTTGTATTTCAAACGACTTTTTCTGTGATTTTCGAAGTTCAACTTCCAAAGTGTGGACAAGTCCATCTCTAGCTATTAACACAGGTATTTTTTCTCCTTCTACGGAAGTAGAGAGGATATAATCATAGGCTTTATTGTTTGGTTCTATTCTATAGCCTTTTATGGCGATGAGTTCGTCTCCCACATTCAATCCGGCATCCCAGGCTGAAGAATTTCTGTCTACCGTTTTTATTAAGGTGATGCCATTGGTAACCTCCGTTTTTATCCCTAGGGATAGATGTTTGTGGTTGGCGGTGTCCACCATTTGGTAACCTACGGCGTTGAAATAACGGTTATAGTCCAGCTCTTCGGTAGAATGAGCTGCTTCGAAAATTTCTTTGAGCGATACTCCTGTCACCTCTTCAGCTAATGTTAACAACTCATCCTCTTCGAAGCCTCGGTTTTCTATGAGATAGAATTTTTGATAAGCTGCGCGTAGTACGTCATCCAGCCGTTTTTTACCGTTGGTTTCAGCAATAATCTTAATATCTAATGCTGCGGCATGCATAGCCCCTTTGTTGTAATAGGAAATGGAGACATTATGGGAGTTTTCGTCCGGGCGGTAGTGTTTGATCCAGGTGTCGAAGCTGGCGGCAGCAGCGCTCTGTAAAGTGTGACCTGGACGATTGTATACGGTGTTGAAGTCTATGGCTAATGCCTGGAGGTATTCGTCCTCATCGAAAAATCCACATCTGCGGACGATAAGATTGTCATAATAGGAGGTGAAGCCTTCGATGACCCACAGACCTGTAGTATAGTTTTCCTGCGTATAATCAAAAGGTCCTAGCGCCTTAGGTCTTAGCCGTTTGACATGCCACAGATGAAAATATTCGTGTGCTACCAGCGCTAGATAGTTTTTGTAGGTGGTGGGCTGCGCGTAGGCAAAGCGGTTGGTAGCAAGGATGGTGGAGTTGAGGTGTTCCAAGCCGCCGTATGCGTTTTGGTGATGGTGTGTTACGAAAAGATAGTAGCTGTTTGGGTTAGAACCCCATATTCTGTTCTCTTCTTTTACTATGGTGGTGATGTCTTGTGTCAGCTGTTCCCTGTCGTATTCTGCGACGCCTACCATAGCGCATTCATGCAATACACCTTCTACTTCGAAGGTCCAGGTGTCCTGTTGCCGATTTCAATGGGGGCGTCAAACAAAATATCGAAATTGGAAGCATAGAAAGTGTTTGCTTCTTCAGTTTTGGCTAGGCCCGTAGAAATTTTATGCCATGTAGGATGAGGGATAATTTTCACGGTAGTGTCCAAGTCGAGGTAGCCGTCCACATACATGAATGTTCCTACAGGGCTGAGAAAAGCTCTGGATGCGTCAATAAAAGAAGTACGGACCGACACTTCGAAGCCATATACCGAATAGGTAATAATAATTTTATGCTTTCCCTGTCCGTACACACGCCAGGTGTTTTTGTTGATTTTTTTGAAAGGAATTTTCTCTTCTGTGGGAGAGACAGCAGCGAAGCGTTCTACATTTTTGGAATATTCTCTTATTAGATAAGAGCCGGGAGCCCATACCGGCATAACGATATCCGTATAAGGTAGGTCATCAAACCCTTCAAGAGTCATCTGTACATCTACATAATGTGCTTGGGGTTCACTGAAAGAAAGCTCAAAATTTACATATTTTGTCATGCGCCAAATGCTAAATATTGTCAAATGTAGAACTATTGAAAAGGAGTTCAAAATAGGAGGTCTTTCAATTTTAAGTCTAAAATAATTTTGACAGATTTATTATATTTGAGGTAGCATATACATTAACTTCGAAGCATAATGATTTTAGTAGCAGATAGTGGTTCGTCAAGTTCGGACTGGATGCTAAATTTGCCGGATAGCAAGCCTTTATTTTTTAAAACCAAAGGGTTAAATCCTTTTTTTGTCAGCGAAAAGGAGATCGAGAAGGCCTTGAAAGACGTGCCGGAGATTATTCCTTATTCACCGGAGGTTACGGAGGTTTATTTTTTTGGAGCAGGCAGCATTACACCAGACAGGAGAGAGATAGTGTCAAACGCTTTGACAGCCTTGTTTCCCAATGCTTTCATTTCGGTAGAGTCGGATCTGCTGGGGGCGGCCTATGCTACTTGTAAGAACCAGAAGGGGCTTGTAGCAACGTTGGGTACAGGGTCGGATATCAGCTTTTACGATGGAGAGAATCTTATGCCTAGCCATCACGGCATTGGTTATATCTTAGGGGACGAAGGGTCAGGAGCTTGGTTCGGCAAAAAGTTGATAACCTACTATCTATATGGTAAGATGCCGAAGGATTTAGAAAAGGTTTTCGGCGAACGATACAAGCTGACAAAGGAAGTCGTCATCAAGAATGTCTACCAAAAGGAACGCCCTAATTCTTATTTAGCCTCTTTTGTTCCTTTCCTCTCCGAATATCGAGCCCACCCTTTTATAGATAAGTTACTTACCGAAGGATTTGACGAGTTTGTCCGTACCAATATAATGACCTATCCAAACTATTGGGAGTACAACTGCAATTTTGTGGGAAGGGTTGCGTACACTTTCGATCTGCATATCAGACAGGTATGCCAGATGCATGGTGTCAAAGTTGGCAATATTCTTGCAAGTCCTATATATGAGCTCTTCGATTATGTGATTGAAAGAGAAACCACAAACAATTATTCATTTTAAAAGCGAAGATTATGTTGACACTTCTGATGATTCTGAATATGATATTACCTCCGAAAACGGTTCATGACTTTTCCTTTACATCTATTGAAGGAAAAGAGGTGAAGATGTCGCAGTTTAAGGGCAAAAAAATCCTTATCGTGAATACGGCTTCCAAATGTGGCTATACTCCCCAATATAAGGAGTTGGAGGAGCTTCATAAGAAATATGGCAGCAGGTTGGTGGTTATAGGCTTTCCTGCCAACAACTTTGGGCGACAGGAGCCTGGCAGCAATGCTGAAATTGCCGAATTCTGTGAAAAAAACTATGGAGTGACTTTTCTACTTGCCGAGAAAGTGGACGTAAAAGGAGAGAACATACATCCTTTGTTCAAGTTTCTGATTGAGCAAGATAACCCGGACTTTACCGGTGATATAAACTGGAATTTCGAGAAATTTTTGATTGATGAGAACGGTAAATTAATTCATCGTTACAGGTCCAAAGTAAAACCTTTAGATCCAATCTTAGTCAGTCAGTTATAATAATACAAATCGCCTCCGGCTAACGGAGGCGCTTTGTATTTGTATTATTTTTCATTTTCTTCATCCCACAGATAGTAACAGTGCCTACATCGTGGTTCGTAGCTTTCTTTTTCACCGAGTAAGACGACTTTGTCGTCTTTGGCGATGCGATAAGAGTAATTTGCCGGAGCACCGCATTTGACGCAGATGGCATGTACCTTTGTGACGTCTTCGGCTATAGCCATCAAATGTGGCATTGGACCGAAAGGTCTTCCCTGATAGTCCATGTCTAATCCTGCCACTATCACGCGAATACCTTTGTTGGCAAGCTGTATGCAAACTTCAGGTAGGTTGTCGTCGAAAAACTGTGCTTCGTCAATACCTATTACCTTAGCATCTCCCGCTAGGAGAAGAATAGAGGAAGAATGCTCCACAGGCGTAGAAGGAATGCTGTTGCTATCGTGTGATACTACTTCCGTATCATCGTAACGAATGTCTATCGCCGGCTTGAAGATTTCTATAGGCAATCGTGCGAATTGTGCTCTTTTCATCCGTCGGATCAGTTCTTCCGTCTTTCCGGAAAACATGGACCCACAAATTACTTCTATACTACCCACCTTTCTGTCTCTTTGACTGTAATATTGTTCAGAAAAAAGCATATCTTCATTAAAATTGATGGATTTCAATTTGTGAACAATAAAATGAAATCCACAGACGTTTAACCTTACGAATATCGAAATTATATCTTATTTTTGATGTATAAAAAACTTAGCAAGTTTTGAATCTCATCATAATCAATAAGTTTTGTTTTGAACATTCAATAATGTAGCATATAACATTTAATACAATATATCCATGGCAAAAACGAAAAGTCAGTTGCTTTCCAAAATAGATTTTCTATTAGTAGACATACAATCACAGTATAAAGAGATAAAGAGAAGTCCGGAGATTGACCTTGTGGAGTTAACGCTTTTGGAGGCTAATATTGCCGCCTTAGCAAAACATGTGGAAGCCTTGAAAATTCATTCTTCGGAGGCTGCTGCACAACAGCAGCAACAGCAATTTCAACAGACTATCTTTACTCCTCCGACAGAGATCAAAGAAATAAACAAGGAATCAGACGTTCAGCCTGTGGTAGAAGAAATTAAGGAGGAGTTGCCAACAGATATCGGAGAGACTAAAGCTCCTGTTGCTCAGTTTCCATTTTCGTTGGAAAAAGAAAGTGTAGAGCCTTCCTCCACGAAGGAAGAAGAGGAAGTTGTGGAGGCACCTGTAGTGCAGGCTGAGACGGTAGTCATAGAACAGAAAGAAGTGGAAATACCGGCGGTGGTAGTCAAAGAGGAGCCGTCGCAGGAACAGCCTTCCCGTCCTTTGACTATAAACGAGCTTATACAGCAACAAAAACAAGCAGGTAAAAATCTTACCCAGCAGTTCCAGACTTCTACGGCACAGGAAACAATAGTGGATTTGAAGAGCGCTGTAAGTCTTAACGATAAGCTTTTGTTTATCAAAGATCTGTTTAATGGCTACAGCTTGGCATACAGTGAAGCTATAGAGTTGCTTAACCGATTCGATACCTTTGCAGAAGCTGATGCCTTCCTTCAGGCCAATTATGCGCTGAAAAACAATTGGGCAGAGAAACCTACGACAGTAAATAAGTTTTACGAGTTGTTACGCAGGAAATTTGTCGTATAGCAATATTGAAAAAAAGTAAAAAGCCCTGTAGAATGATATTCCACAGGGCTTTTCTTATTGCATATCGAATTGTACCCAATCTTTTCCGTTTCGGTCGAAATAGAAAAATTTGGGTTGTATTATTTCTGATAATATTTCCAGATCTTGAAGGTAAGATGAATCATCTTGATTGAAGGTCTTGTTGTGGATGATGTAGATGCGGTTGTTGGTATAGGCGTCGCTGCTCTTTATTAATTCTTCTTGCAGGAGGGAACTTATTTCTGCATAAAGATTCTCTGTTTCCTGAATAAGGATAATCACATGTGGATTGTCTTTCAGATCAGTAATATATTGACCACCAGAAATTTTAACCTTTTCCTCCAAAAGTCGAGATATTATAGGGTTGAAGGCTGAGGACTGATCGAGAAGGACTGTTTTCGGAAAGTTTTCTCTGGGAAGAAACTTCAGCTTATGTAGCATAATGTCGATTTCTTCTTCCATACGCTCTGCCTGTGAGCTATCAACAACTTTCAGATCGGCTATAATTTCTTGGTATTTTGTCATGCGGCAAAGTTAAGGAATTGTCCCAAATGTCCGGTGAATTTTGATGCCAAATCCTGATTTCGTATTTTGGTCTAGAAAAGCAATAAACGAAGAAACTATGTTTGATAAATTATTCCAAGCACAACAGAAAGCACAGGAGATAAAAGCACGTCTTGACACCATATCTGTGACAGGCGATGCGGAGGGAGGAAAGGTTCGTGTGATAGCTACTGCCAACAAAGAGATCAAGGAAATTAAGATCAGTGAGGAGCTGGTAGCTGAAGGCGATAAAGAACAGATTGAAGATTTGGTCCTTGTGGCAGTAAATAAGGCTTTAACCCAGGCGGAGAATGTGGCGCAGACGGAGATGGCGGCGGCTTCACAAGAGATGTTAAGTGGGTTGGGTGGATTAGGTAATTTGTTTGGAAAATAAATATAAAGGATATGGCAAATACTATTTCGGTAAGATATTTAGGACACGCATGTTTTGAATTTGATTTCAATGGCACCAAGGTGCTTATGGATCCTTTCATCACTTACAATCCTTTGGCGAAGCACATCAATATTGCGGAGCTGAATCCGGATTATATTATTTTATCCCATGGACATGAGGATCATGTGGCAGATGTTGCTCACATACAGCAGCAGTCTGGGGCAAGTGTAATTGCGATAGTGGAGACTGCGGCATGGGTACGAAGACAAGGGGTGCCGGGCGATAAGGTTATGGAATTCAATTTTGGTGGCACGCTAAATCTTCCTTTCGGAAAGGTGAAGATGGTGTATGCCTTACATACCAATTCTACACCGGATGGGGCATATGGAGGAGTGCCATGTGGTTTTGTATTCACCATAGGAGACAAGAAAATCTATTTTGCAGGCGATACGGCTCTAACTTTGGAGATGAAGTTATTGGCGGATTTAAATCTAGATTGGGCATTCCTTCCTATTGGAGGTCATTATACGATGGATATGTATGATGCGGTGAAGGCTAGTGATTTCATCAATTGTAAAAACATCATAGGAATGCATTATGACACTTTCCCTCCTGTAACTATCGATGTAGAAGAGGCTAAGAGAGTGTTTACGGATGCTCAGCTTAATTTGACTTTATTGGCCGTAGATGAAAGTATGTCGTTGTAAATGGATATAGATATTAGTTAAAAGAAAAAGCCAATCCCGAAGGATTGGCTTTTTATGTATTAGATGATTCTGTCTTTATCCCAGTTTTCGAGGTAATCTGCCACGCGTCGTAGGAAGGAGCCTCCAAGAGCCCCGTCGATGACACGGTGGTCATACGACATAGAAAGATAAAGCATGTGGCGGATGGCAATTACATCTCCACTTTCCGTTTCCAATACGGCAGGTTTTTTTGTTATGGTACCTGCAGCAAGTATAGCGGCTTGCGGCTGATTGATGATAGGCATTCCAAATATGTTGCCGAAAGCGCCAATATTGGTAAAGGTGAAAGTTCCTCCTTGGGTATCATCTGGTTTCAGTTGATTTTCACGTGCACGTTTGGCAAGGTCGTTAACGGCCTTGCTGAGGCCTACCAAACTCAGCTGGTCAGCATCCTTGATTACAGGCACTATAAGGTTTCCGCTTGGTAGAGCGGTAGCCATACCGATGTTGATATGTTTTCTTTTGATGATATTGTACCCATCTACAGAAACGTTAATCATAGGGAAGTCTTTCAGTGCCTTGCTGATAGCTTCGATGATCATAGGAGTGAAGGTTATGTTTTCACCTTCGCGTTTTTTGTAGCTATCTTTAACCTTATTTCTCCACATCACCATATTGGTGACGTCGGCTTCTACTACAGAGAATACATGTGGAGAGGTGTGTACACTTTGCACCATATGATCCGCAATGAGACGACGCATTCTGTCCATCTCGATGATTTCGTCTCCATTCATGCTCTTGACTACCTGTGCAGGTGCTGTAGGTGTCGTAGTTTTCGTCGGTGCTGCCTGGACGGTAGGAGAGGAAACTCCTGCTGAGCTTGTACCGGTCTGTTGCCCATTACGTTTTTGGATGTAATTTAACACATCCTGTTTGGTGACACGGCCGTCGGCCCCGGAACCCGGGATACTGTCGAGTTCGGCTTGAGATACATTTTCCTGCTGTGCTATACTCCTTACCAGCGGCGAATAGAACCTATTACCCGAAGATACAGCAGAAGCAGAAGAAAAGTTTTCTTCTACAGGTGTAATTTTCTCTATGCCGGGAATCTGGATGTCCGACAAGTCCGGTTGAGTTGTTACGTTATTTATAGGTTGGCTGCTTTCTTCTTCATCTTGTGTACTATCGCCTTCCGTTTCTATCAAAGCGATGGTATCGCCAACTTGGGCGACAGAACCTTCTTGGAAAAGGATTTCTTTAAGAATTCCATTGACCGGAGAAGGCACTTCCGAATCCACTTTATCCGTAGCGATTTCTGCAACAGTGTCATCCTCTTTAATTGATTCACCAATGGCTTTTACCCACTTCGTAATCGTGGCTTCCGACACACTTTCGCCCATTTTTGGAAGAATCAACTTGTATATTGCCATATTATTTTTTGTTTTGTGTTACTAAATTAAATAATTAGAAATACAATCCCTAAAAACAAAATATAATATTTTGTCCGGCTTGTTTTGCAGAAAGAAATTTCTATTTCTCTTTCTCTTTGACATACAAATTCCACAACATGCTATAAGCATTGGCCACAGTTCTTTCAATGTTGATGCTTCTGTCGTTACGGAAATGGAAAAGTCTTGTTACTGTTTCATATTTTCCTGCTACGGCAATCCATACTGTTCCTACCGGCTTATCGGGAGTACCTCCTCCGGGCCCTGCGATGCCACTAGTGGCTATAGCATAATCGGCATGGGCTAATTTTTTTACACCTTGAGCCATCTCTATTACTGTTTCTTCACTTACTGCTCCTACGGTGTCCAATGTTTCTGCTTTTACACCAAGCACTTGCATTTTTATTCTGTTGTGGTAGCTACAATGCCGCAGTCAAATATGGCGCTGGCTCCGGCTATTGCCGTGATGCCACTAGCTATGCGTCCTCCTGTACAGCTTTCTGCCGCAGCTAATTTCAGTTTGTCTTTAGTGAATGCTTCTACTATGGCTTGTTCGACGGAGATATCCTTGTCTGCGACCACATGTGTTCCAAGGCGTTTGATGAGCTGCTGGTGATAAAAGTCTATAGTTACAGGGGAGGGGGCAGTCTGGGTTAGACGTAACCGCACCATCCCTACTTTAGGAAGATAAGCTAATTTAATAGAATCGGGAAGAGACTCTTCAATATCTTTAATTTTTTCGGCAAGGAATGATTCCCCTATACCTACGGTGATGATATGGCGGTGTTCTATATGTTGGTCAGACTGCTGCTCTCGAAGTATGGGTATGACGCGGTGTGTGATGAGAAACTTCATTTCGAACGGAACTCCGGGAAGGAAGAAAAACATTTTTTTCGTTTTTGGTGAGGAGCATTCCAGGGGCTGTACCCACATCATTGAAGAGGACCTGACAGCCTTCTACAACATTGGCCTGAGCATAGTTTATTTCCGGAAGTACTCTTCCAGGAGCAAGGTTGTTGAAAAGATTTTTTACATGTGCTAAGACTTTGTCATCTCTTACCAAAGGTTTGCCAAAGAAGGTCGAAATGGTCTGTTTGGTTACATCATCTTTTGTGGGGCCCAGGCCGCCCGTAACGATAATGATGTCGGCACGAAGGGAAGCTGCATGCAGAGCTTCCGTAATGGCTTGTTCGCTGTCCGATATGGATGTGATTTGTTGGGTGCGTATATTCAGGAGATTTAGCTGTTGACCTATCCACGCTGAATTGGTGTCAACAATCTGTCCGAGTAATATTTCGTCGCCTATGGTTATGATCTCTGCGTTCATAACACATAGTTAGCAAAATTTTATTAATAAGTGTAATGGCTGTTGCGTTTTGATAGTTTCAAATCCTGAAGGATTGAAGATTTTGCACGAATAGTGATGTTGTAGCTCTTATAGCGGCCGAATGGTACCCAACCTACAGACATATCCCAGCAGTGTAGATCTCTGTAAATAGAAAGGTTAGTCATAGACACTTCACGCTGTTTGATGTCGTAGCCGGAGTTGAACTGTATTTTCCACTTAGGTGTAAGGTTAAGGTCACCGTGGAAGTTGATGGTGGCCGAATAATCGGCGCGTTCTCTCTGCTGTTCTTGGTCAAACCGTGTAAAATATTGTAAGCTGAAAGACCCAGCAAAGTTCCATGGAATGTTAAAGTCTACGAAAGCATTCGGATCACGGCTGATACTTGCCAAAGCATTAGCCTGTTCCGGCGTCATATTAGGCATGCTGTTGCGCATGGAATCGATGTTGTCGTTGCGACGTCTTGAGGCATCAGGGTTGAAGCTGTAGTCAAACGACAACCCGAAGTTGGTGAGACGAGCCAACTTACCGTCTTTCAAAGCAAAGCGGTTAATTCTTTCGCCATGGGGGTTTAACGAATAAGGGTCAAACGTACCGCTGAAGTTCAAGTTTATTTTTTCTTTGAATAAAGAGGTTCTTCCCGAGAATGAGATGTTGGACAATTTTAAAGAGTCCGCAGCAAAGTTATAGTTACCACTGAAGGTCAAACCTTGAATGATAGGGATTTTTCGGAAAGCATTACCTTTGGTGGTATCACTGGTGTTAAGAACTTTAGCTTCTATGTTGTTGTCTATCGAAAAGCCTATTCCCATAGATTTACCTTGTCCTGGACCACCGAAGATTCCGTTTTCGAAGATAGAATATTTGGACAGGCGCCCTGTTTTGTCTATCCATTCCTTATAGAATCCGTATTTAGGGTCGGAGAAGTCCGGTCTGTAGTTCAGATTGATAGAAGGGGTTACCACGTGGCGGATGGCCTGTATTTTACCCATTTTAGGGTACATACCGTAGATTTTTGTGGACAGCCCTGTCGAGAAAGAGTAATCGTATGCTCTTCTGAATCCCGGCACGGTATCGCGAGCGTCCACATAACCGTTAATTTCGTTTGCTCTATAGTTACGTACCGTTTGCAGATACCATCTTTCTGTATAGTTGAAAGAGGTGTTGAACTGGAAATATTTAAATGCGGTAAGACTTAAGCTGACCGGAATATTATGTTGGAAGCCGTTGGTAAACTTTTGTAGGGTTTCTTTGGAGAATAAGGTAGAGTCTCCAGTCGAAAGGGAGTTTCTTCCTTGTAAGCTATATCCTACGGTAATGCGTTGATACCACTTCTGTTCACCAACACGCTCTTTGGAGTCAAAAGGATTGAAGGTCGCTACGTTCAATGAAAAAGTAGGTAGCTCTAAGTCAATCTTACCGGTTGTCATGTCTTGGCGATGGCTTAGCGTAGAGGTGAAATTCACTTTTCCGTCAGCAAATACTTTTCCGTAGCTGATGGATGAAGACATGTTGTTACGGGTAAGTTCGCGGATGTCGTAAGTGCTTCCAGCAGCAGAGTTTTGGAAGTATGAGCTGGTACCGA
>NZ_JXAC01000086.1 GCF_000814685.1 Sphingobacterium sp. T2 | reverse complement strand
TAAGCCTATACGTGTGAGGCTGGACTCGTCACTCCAATCTCTATCGGCATAAGTCATGATATCATCGGGCTTAAAATCTTCAATAAAAGCTTTCAACAGTTTGGAAATACCTCCCACGATAAGATAGCCTCCCTTATGGCAGAAGCGCAACAGCTCAAAAGAACGGTATTCGGCAGATTGGTCACGCATACGGCGGCCACCACTGAAAACGGCTACAGAGACTAGATCTCCCTTATAGAAAAGACCGTACTTTTGCAGCTGTTGCGCTTCTGCCATAAGGGAGGCTATCTTATCGTGGGAGGTATTTCCAAACTGTTGAAAGCTTTTATTGAAGATTTTAAGCCCGATGATATCATGACTTATGCCGATAGAGATTGGAGTGACGAGTCCAGCCTCACACGTATAGGCTTCAAAGAAGAGGGCAGAACGGAAGGACAGCTTTTTTATATACGTGAAGGGCGACGCTATTATACTTTAGGAGAAGGAGAAAGTTACGACTATATTGTAAAAAATACGGGAAGTATCAAACTTAAACTGTATCTATCCTAAGTTTTTATTAATTTTAAAGCAATAAGTATCAACTGTAAACTTAAATATAATGAAGAGAAAACTAAGAATGGGTATGGTCGGTGGCGGCAATGATGCTTTCATCGGCGCTGTACACCGTATTGCAGCATTTATGGACGGCAAGATTGAACTCGTCTGTGGTGCTTTCAGTGCTAATAGAGAAGTTTCATTACAGTCCGGAAGAGATTTATTTATAGATGAAAGCCGGATATATCCGGATTATAAGACTATGCTGGAGAAGGAGGCGCAGCTTCCTGAAGGGGAGAGGATGGATTTTGTAACCATCGTGACGCCCAACTTCCTGCACTATGAGCCCGCAAAATTGGCTATGGAGGCAGGCTTCGACGTGGTGGTAGAAAAGCCTATGACTGTTTCGCTGGAGGAGGCTAAGTCTTTGCAGGAGACGGTAGAGCGTACAGGTAAGACCTTATGCCTTACACACACTTATTCGGGATATCCTATGGTGAAGCAGGCTAAAGCCATGGTGGCGGAGGGCCACTTCGGCAAGATTCGTAAGGTGGTGGTAGAATATCCCCAAGGGTGGTTGAGCCGTCTTACGGAGCGCGAAGGTCATGCGGGAGCAGCATGGAGGGCAGACCCTAATCGTTCCGGAAAGTCGCTGGTAATGGGCGATATAGGTACCCATGCAGCGCATCTAGCAGAATATATTACAGGCCTGCGTATCGAAGAGTTGTGTGCAGACCTGACAACGTTTGTAGAAGGACGTATGCTTGACGATGACGGTTCTGTCTTGCTGCGCTTCAACAATGGAGCTAAGGGTGTGTTAATGGCCTCCCAGATATCGGCAGGAGAAGAAAATGCCGTTCGCATACGTGTGTATGGAGAAAAAGGAGGGTTGGAATGGGCTAACGAAGATCCAAATAATCTGATTATCAAGATGCTTGATATTCCGAGACAGATTTATCGTACCGGAAACAACTATATTGCTCCATACACGCTGAGCTCCTTTGCAACGCACAATACGCGTGTGCCGGCAGGACATCCGGAAGGACTGTTGGAATCTTTTGCTAACATCTATCGCAACTTTGCTGCTACGGTGATGGCTAAGAAGGAGGGCAGAACGCCTACACCGGAGGAAATGGACTTCCCTAACGTATACGATGGTGTGCGTGGAATGGCATTTATCGATACAGTGGTCAAAAGTAACCAGAAGTAACGAAAAATGGAACTAAATTTGAAGTGTGATAGACACGCAGCATATAATGACCAATCTTCAGGAAGACCCCAATTTTCTTCCTGAAGATTTGTTGGTTATTTTAGGACCTACCGCCAGTGGCAAGACCAAGCTTGCCGTACAGTTAGCCCGTCACCTAGATGCCGAAATCATATCGGCAGACTCCCGACAGGTGTACAGACATATGGACATAGGCACGGGCAAAGATCTGAGCGAGTATCAGCATATCCCTTATCATCTTATAGATATTGTGGATCCGGGAGAGAAATATAATATAGATCGCTTTCTATCGGACTTCGACGCAGCTTACGATGCTATTCGAAGTCGTGGGAAGAGGGTTGTCGTGTGCGGAGGCACAGGCTTCTATATTCAGACATTGTTGCAGTCCCAACCTTTCACGCAGATCCCGGTAGATGAAGGGTTGCGCCAGCGGCTGTCCACAAAATCTACCGAAGAGCTTCTAGCTATGCTGGAGCTCTTACCTATTCCGCAAAATTTCAAGGTAGACAGCTCTACCGACAAACGTCTTATCCGCGCCATAGAAATATGTATGTATCTTGACCAACACCCATCGTTTGTGCAGAAGGAGCGTAGAATATATCGCTATAAGGTTATCGGTCTTAATCCTTCTGCAGAGGAAAGAAGAGCACGGATAACGAGAAGGCTGCACCAGCGCCTGGAAGAAGGTTTGGTTCAGGAGGTGGAAAAGTTATTGGCCATGGGGCTGTCGCACGAAAACCTGGAATACTATGGCCTTGAATATAAATATGTATCACTTTTCCTTAAAGGGAAATTGTCTTATGATGACTTTTTGACTAAGCTGGAAACAGAAATACATCGTTTTGCAAAGCGCCAGATGACCTATTTCCGCAAAATGGAAAAAGATGGCATAAAAATAGATTGGTTAAGTTAAGATAGGCTATTGTAACATAATTAGCTGTAAATCAGATTTAGTCATCAATATCTCGTAAATTAGATAATACTAATCTAAAGAAAAAACGCTATGAAACATATTATTGCACTGTTGATATTCACGGTAGCGATGGGGGCCGCATATGGTCAGACGCTCAAGACCGTGTCTTATTATGACAATACACAGAAGCTCAATGGCCTTGCGTTGGTTCAGAGCAAACAGCAGGCAGGCGTGTTGATCCTTCCTGCGTGGAAAGGAATAGACCAAGAGGCTAAGGATGCAGCCATGGAGCTTCATAAGCAAGGCTATGCCGTTTTTATTGCAGATATTTATGGAGAGGGTAATATCCCTCAGGATAATGAGGCTGCAGCTAAAATTGCTGGGCAGTATAAGTCAGATTACAAAGCTTATCAGCGTCGTATAGAGCTGGCGATGGAAGCTTTTGTGAAGGAGGGAGCCGACGCAGGTAAGATTGCGGTGATAGGATACTGCTTTGGTGGCACGGGCGCTCTTGAGGCTGCGCGCGCAGATGCCTGTGACCGGTGTGGTGAGCATTCATGGCGGCCTGTCAAAAAGCGCGGACCGAGCAAACGGTCCTATTAACACTAAAGTGCTTGTGCAGCATCCTGCAGAAGATAAATCCGTAAGCAAGCAAGATTACGACAATTTGGAAAAGGAACTGAAAGAAGGAAAAGCAGACTATCAGATTATCACCAACGCCAATTGCGGACATACGTTTACCAACCCAGAATCGGCAGAATATAATCCGGTGATGGCCCGCAGAGCGTGGCAGCATCTGCTGTTATTTTTGGATGAAGTTTTGAGAAAATAAAAAAGTTACTTCTTTTGAAGTCGCTTTTTGTAGCCCGTAGGGGAATCGAACCTACTTTCTATCAATCTATTTATCAGTATTTTACAAACTTCCCTTTTTCCAACTCACCGAATCACTCACTGGTTTGACATACGTTTTAGCTGCAATTGCTATAATGCTAAGATACAAAATTTCTGTGATGTAGGAATGAAATATTAACGGTTTGGGGCATTGTGATGGTGGGGCATGCAAGGCACAAATGTTCAATTAAGTACAAATGTTGATAGAAGCACAAATGCTGGATATAGTACTTCAGCCCCACTATTGCAAAACCCTTGTTAGCGGTTCGTTGTTTCCTTAATCCGTTTGGTTGTTATTATATTTTTGCTGTCGGATTATGTCTAACAGGAAAGTTAACAGAGTTTGCAATAAAGCAAAGTTCATTCGCTTTTTTGTGTAACTCGTTTGCTTTATCAACCATTTGTAGTTCAGTTACCGTTACTATTGGATTTAATGTTACTTCTTTAAATTGTCCACCACCGTTTGATGTTTCAATCATTATTCCTGTTGCATTATCGATATAGTCTGTAACGATAACACCTGCTTCTGAACACAAATGTAAATACCATAGCATATGGCAAGATGATAAAGAAGAAACTAAAAGGTCTTCTGGATTATGTTTTGTCTTGTCGCCACGAAAAGCTGGGTCAGATGAGCCTGAAATATCTACTTTATTTTCAATTACAATCTGATGGCTTCTTTCGTAATTACGGTAATTGTCAGTCCCTGTTACCTTTGTTTCCTGTCCACTTAATTGATGCTTTGTAATGATGTTGTCCATTCATAAATTATATTTTTTAAATTGGCTTTTGTTTGTTTAAGTTAATTTAATTCGGTGATTTCTCAACTTTTTGGGTGTCGCTCTGCAATGACCGCTAACGTTTTGGCGCTTGGCGCAGCGTCCTGTAGGGCATTGCGTATAGGTTTTGTTGGCAAACGTTTATTATTTAATCTGAGCAGCAAGTTGTGTTGTAAAATCTTTTAGTACTGATCGGACTGACCTATCACCTCTAAAATTGGCAGACATTACAATCTCTCCACTATTTAGATCGACTACTCTTGCAGAAAAACTTCGGTAAGCGTAATAAAAAGCATCATAGTAATAAGTATAGTCTAATTCTAAAGCATAAATTGAATTCAACTCTTTAATCCTATAAACTTCTGCTTCAAATTCATTATTCACAGGGTCGCTCCCCTCTATTTTGTCTTTGTATTTTACGACTGTTTTTGCTGTTGAATATGAGATCACATTAAATCCTTTTTCAAAAAGCAGGTGGTTAAGTTCTCCCACTGTACCTGATTTGTCATCTTGAGCAGCAATAGTTAGAGTTGCGTTTCGGGAAAATGTTGCTCCTGGTTTTACGCTAAGTTTTACTGACCCACAAGAACTCATTATGGTCAGGAATAGTAAGGAATAAATTGTTTTTTTAATCATTAGTTTTATTTTTTAATGTTTGCCAATGCTAAGTTGTAAGAAGCCTTATTTTATATGTTTGGAAATTAATTTTTCTTTCATAAATATGTAAATTAATGATCCACCAAAAGGTATCAAAACTATTATAAAAGCTAAATTTGTCTTTTGCTTTTTAGAAATGTTAGGTTCTTTAAGCAAATCAATTAATGTATAAATTATGAAGGCTACAAAAATTATTAAAAACAAAATTTCCATGAGATATAATTATTAATAGATACTAGATAATATTGCACAAGAAGCTGATGTACTTGCCCAACAAGAAGCCCATCCAGCAACAGGGACATCGCACCACCAATTTCCAAAAGTATCTTCTATTTCTATAGCTGATTTGAAACAACCATAACATTCAAAAAAACTTAAATTTCCATTACCGTTTTTATCTCAGGGTACTCTTGCGGCTCCATATGTTACTTTTGCAAAATTCTTTTGGACATTGTTTTCTTTCATTCTTAATGAAGCAAACTTATTCAAAAATTTTTCAGATGGGCGTTTATAATTTACATTTTCAATTTTGTTATTTAGCAAATTAATTTCTGTGTGATTAAATTTATCATAATTTAAATCATATAATTTAATTTTACCCGAAAGAATTTTTGTATTAAACTCAGACATGTCATTCAGATTCATTGCATATTTATCATTATATGGTAAATCCTCTGTATCATGTAAATCAACAACATCGAGTGTAGCATTTATTACTCCATTTTTCTTAATAGCAATTGTAAAATAATGAAAAGTTCCTTTGTCTTTAACAACAATACTGTCAATTGTCACATCTTGAGCAGATATTGTTCCATAGGAATTAATATCTCTACTCACTCTTTTGTAACTTTCGGAATTAAGAAATTTATTAACAGTACTTTCTTTAGCTGGATTTTCACTAATTAACTCATTGTTTCTTGAACATGAAAATACAATTAACGTTAGGGTTACTAAAGCTGTTAAGCTTAATAAAATTTTTTTGTCATAATTTTAAATTTTTAAGGTTAGTGATTTTTTTAAGGTTTCTTACAACGGACGGAACTATATGCAGTTGGGGATTGCGGGTTGCTTTCCTGTCGAACCCCACCGAAGTTGTTGCGGGCTGCGAACTTTGTTGTCCGCACTGAAACCCCAATTGGCATATAGTTTTTGTTACCAACCGTAATTTTATTTTGTCTCGTAATTTGTCTCAATATATTTTATAAGTTCTGAATTGTCAACTCTAATTACACGTCTTAGTCTGTTGTTTTTAAGTTTTATGTCCAGAAATTTGTTGTTGAAACGTTGTCTAGCTTTTACTGATTTTACATCATTCAAAGATATTTCACTCTGCGCTGTACGGGAAAGTGTTAATACAAAAATAAAAAAATGTCCTAAGCCAATTACTAAGCCAGTCCAAAGTAAAAATTGGTCACCTGTTTTCAAATACCTTAAAACAGAAAATATCCCAAAAATTGTCCACATGCTTGAAGATGTCAGAGTCAGCCGCTTTTGCTTCTTGGCATCGTCCACAATAATAATCTTATCTCTGTCAAATGAAATCTCTCCTTTTATAAGCTTAAATGTCTGCATTGTATCTGGTTTTATTATGGTTGGTAACGGTTTGGGGCATTGTGATGGTGGGGCATGCAAGGCACAAATGTTCAATTAAGTACAAATGTTGATAGAAGCACAAATGCTGGATATAGTACTTCAGCCCCACTATTGCAAAACCCTTGTTAGGTGCTGCCCTTATTGGTTTCCCTTTAGATTTTCCGCTACAAATCGTTCGCAGTATTCTTTAATTTGCTGTCTGACTTCTCTGAACTGTTCATTAATTTCTTCGTCTGTTCCTTTTGCTTTCGCAGGGTCTGAAAAGTTGTGATGAAACTTTTTTGCTTTAGTTGGAAAAAACGGACAACGTTCTTTGGCATTGTCGCAAACTGTAATGACAAAATCAAAATCAATGTCGTAATATTCATCAATGTTGTTTGACGTATGATTTGAAATATCAATTCCGTCTTCTTGCATTATTGCAATGGCTTTTGGGTTTACTCCGTGTGTTTCGACGCCTGCACTGTAAACTTCTGCATTTCCGTTCGCAAAATGTCGTAAATAACCTTCAGCTATCTGACTTCTGCAACTGTTTCCTGTGCAAAGCACTAAAATTTTCTTTGTCATTGTTTATAATATTTTCGTTTTAAAAATAGACTTGCTCTGACTAATAATATCAAAACAGGAACTTCAATTAAAGGCCCGATTACACCCACAAATGCTTGAGGCGAGTGTATGCCAAATACCGCAATGGCGACCGCAATTGCCAATTCAAAGTTGTTGCCAGTAGCTGTAAATGCAATAGATGCGTTTTTATCATAAGGGACTTTTAGAAATTTACTAATGAAAAAACTCACGAAAAACATGAGTACAAAATAAATGATTAATGGTATCGCTATTTTTATGACATCTAAAGGCAACTCCAATATTTTGTCGCCTTTTAAACTGAACATCAGCACAATGGTAAACAGTAAAGCATACAATGTAATAGGCGATATTTTTGGAACAAACTTTCTATTGTACCACTCGATACCTTTCGATTTCACCAAATAATAACGGCTCACGAAACCAGCAAAAAAAGGAATGCCTAAATATATCAAAACGCTTTGTGTAACTTCTTTCATTGAAACACTTACATTGAAATTAGCAATCCCTAATTTATTGGGCAATATGTTGATGAAAAAGCCAAACGAAAAAACTGTAAGTCAATATCTGAAAGATACTGTTTAGGGCGACCAATAATGCCGTGTATTCTCTGTTTGCTTTTGCCAAATCACTCCACACAATAACCATTGCGATACACCTTGCCAGACCAATTAAAATTAATCCCGACATATATTCGGGTTCGTTTCGTAAAAACAGAACGGCTAAACCAAACATCATAACGGTCCCGATAACCCAATTTAATATCAAGGAAATGGCAATTACTTTCTTGTCTTTTAGAGCTTTAGGTAACAAGCTGTAATCGACTTTTGCCAAAGGTGGATACATCATCAATATCAATCCGATAGCCAACGGTACATTGGTTGTGCCAGCTGAAAGGGAATTCGTAAAGGTTGAAATGTTTGGAAAAAAATTGCCTAAACCAATGCCAATAAGCATTGCAAGGAAAATCCAAAGCGTTAAATAACGATCGAGAAATTTTAGTTTTATCATTGAGATTTTTCCGATTACTTAGCTAACTTTAATATCCTATATGCTCCACGCGCTACGATTACGAAGACAACTCCTCCAATTATTAGGTCTGGATAGCTGGATTTGAGTAAATAGACCATAATTCCCGCTATGATAACCCCCGAATTGATAATCACATCATTTGATGTAAAAATCATCGAAGCCTGCATGTGGGCTTCCTTGCTTGTACTTTTTTGCAAGAGATAGAGACAAATTACATTGGCAATTAAAGCTAGGGATGAAACAATAATCATTGTTTTGAAATCAGGTGTCGCTTCTACTCCAATAAAACGTCTGATAACTTCAACAAAACCGATAACAGCGAGCAGGATTTGAAAATAACCAGCAAATTTGGCAATGTTGTTTTTGAATGCTAGACTTCCACCAACGGCAAATAATGCCAAAGCATAAACAATACTATCCGCAAGCATATCCAAGCTATCAGCTATCAACCCCATAGAACCCGAAAAAAGCCCATACAGCATTTCAATTCCAAAGAACGATAAATTGATGATTAATACCGTCCAAAGTTAATTTTTTTTGCATTTTGTCTTCTTCTTCAATATTGTCTTCGCTTTTTTCGGTAGAAATCAATGTTGTACTTAGATTTAGGTGTTCCAAAGCTTTTAAAATATGCTCCGCATTTCCATAATGATAAACATTCAGCTTTCTGTTTGGTATATCAAATTCCAATAATTTTATATTATCGAAGTTTTGCAATTTCATACGAATGAGTTGCTCCTCACTTGGGCAATCCATTTTCGTAATTCTGAATTCCGTTTTGCTAATCATAAACATTGTTTTTTAACAGCATCCACCTCCTGGCGTACAAGAAGCATTTTGATTTACAGATAGTTCGGATAAATTCTTCTTTACTTTCTCGGACGGAATTCCACACGCATCTTGTGCTAAACAAGCAGTTGTTTTGTTTTGCAAAATGAAATTTGTTCCGTCAAAAGCCAACGCATATTTTCCAATTGTGTCACTTTGATATTCTACTTCAATTTCTGCATCTTCAATACCTAATCTTTCTTCGGAAAGTTTAATGATGTTTAAAAGTTTAGCAGGTTTTAAACGATGTTCAAAATCATCGGCATTCCATAGCTGAAAATTTACGGTTTTTTCTGTACGAATTACTCCACCACAATCAATGAAGTTTTTTGTAATCATTCCGACTTCGGTAACGTGAAAATGTTCTGGAACAAAAGAGCCGTTTTCCAATTTGAATGTTACATTTTCTAAAGTTGGTAAAAGTGCTTTTACTTGTGATAGTTTCATTTTGGTATTATTTTATATTAGCAACAATTTTTGTTTTTTAGAGTAAGTTTTACCGAAATATTTGTAAAATATTTTTGCAGTTCTTCAATAGTATTTTCGTCAATGCAATAGCAAATCGTGTTACCTTCAATGGTTCCCTTAATTAGTTTTGCATTTTTAAGTTCTTTTAAATGCCTTGAAACAGTTGGCTGTGCTAAAGGAAGTACATCAACAATATCTCCGCAGATACAAGTGTCAACTGATAATAAATATTCTATGATAGCCACCCGGGCAGGATGTCCCAACGCTTTTATAATGTGAGCAATTTCATGTTGGCTGTCTGTAAAATCCTTTGGTTTTGTTTGTTCTATTTCCATTTCTTTATTTATATATTGCAATGTTACGATTAAGATATTAATAGTCAATTATTTTATTGAAATAAATTTCAACTGTCTATAAAAGTTAAATAGGTTTGATTTTTTAGAGTGTTGTCGATTTATGTAAGGATGTTCGATAGGGTTGCACCTAACGGTCGCGGCTATGAACAGTGGCGAATTTCGGAGCTGCGTCTGTATCCCACGTGCCGAAATTGCTGGGAGACGAGACGTTGAATACACTACAAACCCCGCCATTGCTTATGAGCCGTTGTTGTGCCGTCGTGCATTATTTTAATCGTTTTTATTATAGTTGATTTAAATTCATAATTTCCAATACTACGCTTTGTCATTTGATATTTATCCTTATCCAAATATTGTTCAACAAATGGTAAATCTGGAGTATAATGAAAATTTCCCCCAATTTTCAATGAACTCAAAATGTCCATATATTTCTTTGCATAGTCAATAAAATTACCATCATTCCGATAATGATGATGCTGAAAATGATTTGAAAATCCACGATTACTGATTATTGTACCCCAATTATCTTTTTCAAATTTATAATCAAACCAATCCGAATTACTGAGGGCTGAGTTATCATATGCAAATCTATCAAATCCATAGGCTTCAATGCCGTTTTGACGTAAAAACAATACCAAGTTACCTTGTTTTCCACATCCAATATCCAAAACAGGTTCGATTAATTGGATTATGTCAATTTGTAGAATCTCAATCTGCAAATCAGGACTATATTCTGAACATGCAACCGATTCTATCACTTCACCTTTAGAAGTATAAATCTTTTCTGCAAATGAATTTGTCTCCTGCAACCATTTTATTAAATTATCATAATGCTTTTCAGCTATTAACTCAATTGAGGATTTGCGATTCTTTATGTTAGTAAATAAATTAACGTACAAACTCCTTAAAATCAAATGAGCTTGTTTATCAAATGTGTAATATTGATTAATCTTACAAAACTCTTGAACAGCTCTATTAGTTAAATAGTCAATCAGTAAATTTTCAGAATCAGAACTAATTAAATCTATCTTTTCAATTGCATTCAATGTCTCAGGTCAAAATCACGTCACATTATTTCTATCAAAAGCGATGCTAAAGTCTTTCCCACCCGGCTCCTGAAATATTTCTATATCGAAAAAAGTAGCAGTAGAATACAAGTGGTCAAAAATATCTGATTGTATTGATTCGTATTCGACCCAAGCGGTAGTTTTGGTAAAACAATAAATTTCCATCGGGATGCCTTTGTTTTCACTAGCAAGCTGTCTGACCATTAAGGTCATGTCCTGTCTGATTTTCGGATGTGATTTCAGATAGCTTTCAATGTATTTTCTAAACACGCCCAAATTGGTCAATTGCCTGCCGTTAATTAAGACTGAGGTGTCTATGTTGTGTTGAGTATTGAATTCTTCTATTTCTTTCTGACGGTTTTTTACGTAATTGGAAATAAGTTGAATTTTTTTGATGCTTTTCTCTCATTTCAGCATCGACAAGTTTTACCGAATGAGCATCTATAAAAATAGCTCTTTTGATTCTTCTTCCACCACTTTGTTGCATTCCCCGCCAGTTTTTAAAACTGTCTGTAATAAAATAATAAGTTGGAATGGTAGTAATGGTTTTATCCCAATTCTGCACTTTTACAGTGTTCAGGTTGATGTCAATAACATCTCCGTCCGCATTAAATTTGGGCATTTCCACCCAGTCGCCCACACGCACCATATCATTGGATGACATCTGCACACTCGCCACTAAGCCCAAAATAGTATCCTTAAATACCAATAGTAAGATGGCTGTCATTGCACCAAATGCACTAAGAAAATAAATAGGTGACTTACCTAATATTACCGAAAGCACTAAAATGATACGTAACTACATAAAGTAGAATTCTAATGAGCTGAAAGTAGCTGGTTAATGGCTTATCTTTAAATACAGGAAGCTGGGATAAGGTGTATTCGCCCACTTTTAATATAGAAAAAAACACCGCCATGCTAACGATTATTAGATAAGCGTCTGTTAATCTTATAACGAATGGAAGAATCTGTTCAAAGTCCGAAAAAATAGCGGGAGCCATTAATCGCACTATAACCGCAGGGGCGATGTGAGCTAGTTTGTTGAATGCTCTTGTATCAGCAAATAAATCGTCCCAAGTAAACGAGCTTTTTTTAAATACTTTATAGAGATAATATATGAAAACCCTTTTTGCAATTAAGAATGCAAGAGATGATAATATGATTAGGAGTATGATAAGAACAAGCAATCTGAAATAGACAACCCAATGCTCTGAAACTCCTAAATTTGATATTAATAATTCTGTGTGTTCTTCAAGAAAATTTATCCAATCCATAATATTGTTTGTTTGCAAATTTTGTCAAAATGTAAGGCTAAATTATAAGAAGTTATCAAGTATTCATCGGATGTCCGATGTGAACTCGGTTGCTCCTGCCATTACCGCCAACGGTTTGGGGCTTGGCGCAGTGGCGGATTTTTAGCAGAAATGTACATACGAAGCACACAGTTCAAATTTAGCAAAAATGTTCATACGAAGAACGTCCGCCCCCATTACGCCAAGGTGTGCTGCTGGCGGTTAGTGGTTTTTCGTCCGTTAAAATTCTTCATCCGTTAACTCTTTGTTGACCATACTTCCGGCAAGACTTCCTGTTGCTACGGCATTGGCTACGGAACGCATTGGACTTGCATTGTCACCACAAGCATAAATACCTGGAACCGTTGTTTTTTGAAACATATCTACTTTGATGTAGCCTTGTTCTGTCAGTTCGCAACCCAACATTTCGGGAATTTTACAATGTTGTTCAAACGGAATGGCCGCATAAGCAGCTCCAAAATTTTCTTTTGTTCCGTCAGCAAAAATCAAGGCTGTCATACTTCCGTTTTGGTGTTGGATTGCTTTCACTGCTTTTTCAACGATATTGATTTGATGATTTTTCAGTTTGGCAAATTGCGCATCTTTGAAATCGGCTTTACCTCCGGTAACAATCGTGATTTTATCGGTCAGATTATGAACTAATGACGCAAGGTGAAAAGCTCTGTCCCCATTGGCAATGATGGCGGTTTTGCCTCCTTTAAATTCATAGCCGTGGCAGTACGGACAATGGATGACGGTCTTGCCCCAACATTCTTCAAAACCTTTTATATTGGGAAAGACATCTTTTATTCCGGTTGCAAAAACCAGCTTTTTCGCAGAAAATTGTTCTCCGGATTGTATAGTGATTTCAAAACCATTATCAGTTTTCTTGCCTTTCGTAGCATAGCCTTCAAAGAATTTCACGGTATCGTATTGCAATACTTGTTCTTTGGCTTTCGCCGCAATCTCTCCGGGAACAGCTCCGTCCTGTGTGATGAAATTGTGCGAATGCGGCGTATAACGATTGCAAGGTTTTCCGCTGTCAATGATTAATACATTTCGCAACGAACGACCCAATGCCATTGCCGCAGATAACCCGGCAAAGCTTCCGCCGATGATGATTACATCGAATTGATTTTTGTCTGTCATACTGTTGAATTTTGAAAATACTGTTAATGGAAAAGGCAAAGCTAATGCGGTTAATGCAAGCCCGCCTTGTTTTATGATTTCTCGTCTTGTCATTTTATTGCTCATTTATATGTCTTTCGGAAAAGGGTCGTTAAATCTTATCTTTTTGACAAATAAATGTTGTTCGTTGTCCTGCAACAAACATTTTTCAAGTTCGGCAATCATTTTTTCTTTGTCAATGTCTTGCCCGATAAAAACAATTTCGTTCATTCGGTCGCCCCATTGTTTGCTCCAACGGCTTTCAATGTGTTCTTTATTGTGAACAAAAGAAGCGTATCTCATTCGTTCGTTGAATGGCATACTACACCACCAAACGCCCGCTCTTTCCAATCGGGAAGAACCGCCTGCCTGCGAAAAATTTAGTGCATCATTCGGACGTGAAGCCAACCAAAACAAACCTTTGGCCCTGATAATTCCGCTTGGATATTCTTCGTTCAGGTATTTCCAAAAACGTTCAGGGTGAAACGGTTTTGGATTTCTGAACACAAAGGAACTAATGCCGTATTCTTCCGTTTCAGGCGTATGGTTTTCGGTTTGCAGTTCTTTTTGCCAACCTGCCGAATTTTGTGCTTCTTCAAAATCAAAAAGTTTGGTATTCAAAATCTCGGTTGGTGCAACTTTTCCAAACTCGGAAGCAATAATTTTTGCACTTGGATTTAGTTTTTGGATAGATGCTTTTAAAAGTCCAACCGTATTTTCATCAACTAAATCAGTTTTGTTCAATATAATGACGTTTGCAAATTCAATCTGGTCAGTCAGCAAATTTACAATTGTTCTATAATCGCCTTCCATATCAGTTAAATTGCGGTCTTGCAACAATTCGTTTGTTCCAAAATCTTTGAAGAAATTGAAACAATCAACGACTGTAACCATTGTATCAATGTAACTGAATTTTGAAAGGTCAATGCCTTTTTCTTCGTCCACAAAAGAAAATGTTTGAGCCACAGGAACAGGCTCACTAATTCCCGTGCTTTCAATGAGCAAATAGTCAAAGCGTTTTTCTTTGGCTAATTTTTCAACTTCAATCATCAGGTCTTCCCGAAGTGTGCAACAAATACAGCCGTTGCTCATTTCCACCAATTTTTCTTCGGTTCGTGAAAGTGTGTTTTCGTTTTCTACCAATCTTGCGTCCACGTTTACTTCGCTCATATCGTTTACGATAACGGCTACTCTTATTCCGTCTTTGTTATGTAAAACGTGGTTGAGCAAGGTTGTTTTCCCGCTCCCAAAAAACCGCTTAAAACGGTTACAGGTAGTTTATTTTCTGCTATCATATTTGTTTAAACCAATTAATTATATTTTGTAAATGCTGTTCGCCATACAGCAAAACAAATTTTTGTGTTTCGTTATTTTTCTTGTCTTTGTAAACTGCCAAACGCTGTTCCGCAAAACCTTTGGTTAGGTTGATTTTGCAATCGTTTATGATGCAGTTTTTCCATTGTTCAAATGTTTGCGGTATCATTCAAATTATTTTTACTTAATGCAACATTGTTGCAAAAATAAGTATTATCTTTATAATAGCAACAATGTTGCATTAAAGTTTTTGAAAAAAAGATGAAACAGACAAGAAATACAACCGCAAAAACAGAGATTTTGGATTTAATTAGTCAGTCCGAAGTGGCTTTGTCGCACTCTGAAATTCAGTCGGCTTTGGACGGATTGTGCGACAGGGTTACGATTTATCGTGTCTTGAATAGGTTAGTGGAAGAAGATTTGGTTCACAAAGTTGTGAATACTGACGGTGGTGTGAAGTATGCAAGTTGTCATAGTTGTGCCACAACTCACAACCATAATCACATACATTTTAGCTGTCAAAAGTGTAAGTCGGTTACTTGTCTGGAAAATGTTGAGCCGTCATTTAAGTTGCCGAAGAAGTATAAAGTCAGCGAAGTGAATTTTACGGTTTCCGGAATTTGTCCGAAGTGTTCGTAAATCTGTTTTTGTCAGCCGAAAGTTTGAAGTTTGCACGGTCGTCATACGCTTGCTTGTAACGCTCAGGTATTGCCGAAGGCGGGGATTTTTAGCATTAAAACTCAATCGAAGAAGAAATGTTGTACATTGCACAAACGTCCAATGGAAGCTGTTCACCCCGGCTTTTGGCAATACCTTGTTAGCTGCTCGTACAGTTAATCACATTGTTAAATTCCTTGAAACACAAATGGTTTTGTAACAACAAATTTATCGGATGTTTCACCGGCATAAACTTGTTGTTTGTCCAAAGAGAGTTTTTTCACCTTTCCTGTTGATTGGCTGAAGTCCAAATTTTTAAAATCTACCCATACCGCATTGGGACTGAGCGCATCTTCAAAATAGTAAACCATATTCTTTTGGTCGGCGACTATTCGCCATCTTGTTGTCGATAAATTAGGAAACCCTTCGGTCGAAATTCCATAAGGGACAGAACAATTTCTTATTACGCTGAATACACTTGCTACGGCAACCCGAGTATTGTCGGTTTGTGGAATTGCGTCGATATAATAAGATGCACGTACAAACCTATCGGCAGCCCTATTGGTGCCTGGAAGGAAAATTTTGCCGGGTATTTCTTTCCAATATTCATTTATGGCCAATTGTTCCTCAAAGATTGGGTCATTGGTCATTACCGTATAGGAAGGGTCGTGATGAATCACCAATTTTCCGTTGACGTATTCAAGGATTGCATTGTCTCCTGTTGGGTCGGACAATGAGAGGTGGATAGTCGTATATTTATCTGTTCCGGGTATAAAGTCCGTAACCACTACAAATTCTTCTTTTCTGAATTGTTCAACCGCTTCTTTCACAGTAGCGAAATTATCCAAAGCGTATTGCGCCCATAGCGATACTGCAAGCCCTTTCGTATTTCCATCTTTTTCAAATGGTGGGTACTTTGAATTGCTCAACCATAACATATTCGCATTCAGTCCTTTCTCGTTCATCCCGTCAGAAACAGCAATATCCCACGAACTGACAACAATGCTTCCGTATTTGGAAGTCCACTTAACTGTGTTTGTTCCGGTTTGTCCCTCTCGTTTTATGCCACGCGGGAATTGCCATAAATTTGCAGGTATCTCCATTGAAAAGTCCATACTTCGAGCAGTAACAATAGTGCCGTTTGGGCCTTTATATACAACTCTGGTACAGGCTTCTGCCTTGGTTGAAATGGTCAGTATCACTATTGCAATGATAGCAGGTAACGCGTTTTTTAAAAAGAATTGTTTCATATCTTCCTTGTTTTAGTTATGGTTGTTTTTTTCTTGGTGTTGTCATTGTATGGCAGCTAATTCTTAAATATACGCAATAATCTTCTTTAAAAAAATAACAATAATTCTCTGTTTTGCCATAAATATTTGTTTGTTAAGGGGTCTTCACTTTTATGGTTGTGCGTATTTTACCCATTTGCGCATTTTGTTTATTAACTTTTCTTTATGATTTTAGACTTTTATTTAGKKAATTACWAAAATGACTGKTCCGATTGTACTTGAAAGTCTAAGTTTGATTTTTC
>NZ_JXAC01000085.1 GCF_000814685.1 Sphingobacterium sp. T2 | reverse complement strand
TTTTTCGGACGTCGGTATTGAAAAGGCTTTTCGTACCAGGTGCAGGCAKCCGWAAAAATAACCTTTAAACCGGAAAAGGTAACAGACCAACAGGCCGAAATAGCCAAGCTGGCAGCACACAAAGCCGTGAAAAAACCTTTTAAAAATTTCTAAAATACAAAGAAATAAAAAAAGCGGGGGGGGTAGTCCCTCGCTTTTTTTAATACGGATCTACATCGATTACCACCCGCACCCCGGCATTCTGCTTATCCAGCTCAAATTGCGTAAGTGTCGCACGGATGATTTCTTTAACCTTATTGATGTTGATCCGTATTAAAAAAAGCGAGGGACTACCCCCCCCGCTTTTTTTATTTCTTGATTTTAGAAATTTTAAAAGGTTTTTTCACGGCTTTGTGTGCTGCCAGCTTGGCTATTTCGGCCTGTTGGTCTGTTACCTTTTCCGGTTTAAAGGTATTTTTTCGGACGTCGGTATTGAAAAGCTTTTCGTACCAGGTGCAGGCAGCCGTAAATCTTCCGTAGTTAAGTTCTAGGTGATAGCCGTCTCGTGTGAAGGTGTCCCCAAGGGAGGATGTACGTGCGTTCTGTATTGCCGTTCCGGCAGGCACTAGAAAGATGAATTCTTTCATTTTGCTGATACGTTTTGTGGCATCCACTATTGCGGCATACATTTTTTCCTGGCTTTTATCGTAGTTGGCAAAGCCTTTATGGGTAGAGTCGTGCTGATAAGCCCATGTTTGGTGATAGATAAGTTTGGTATGTGGCTTTTTCAGCGAAGAGACATAGCTTATAAGCTGCGGCAGATGTTGCATGATCACCGCATACTGTCCCGAAAAGGGGCTAGCCTGCTGTAAGCTTATGTAATCCCAGTCCTCGTCGGTGATAGCTTGTTCCAAGCTTACATTTTTAGTGGTCTTCTTGACGCCATCCACGCCGATCTTACGATACGAATAGGAAGTCTTATTTTCTTTAGCATTTTTTACGTGAAGTTCTATAGGTGCTCCACCGATATACATATTGCCGATGATGATTTTGTGGCCGTCGGCTTTGGCAAGGTCATAAAGGTAGTTTTCTATGCCATCTTCTGAAAAGCTGTTGCCGATGGCTAAGACTTTGAGCACTTTTTCCTGGGCCGAAGTGTTTAAAAAGAAAAATAATAAGGTGAAAAGAAAGGTAATTAGGTTTTTCATAATTTGAATATGTCTGATATAAGCTATACAAATGTAATCAATCCAAGCATGGAATATGTTATAATTTTAATTTTGATATTTTAAATGGATATTTAACGGCTAGATGTGCTGCTACTTTAGCAATTTCAGCTTGTTTATCCGTGATTTTTTCTGGCTTATTAGCTTGATTTTTCGGACATCTTTTCCAAATAATTTTTCGAACCAAACACAGGCTGCTGTAAATCTACCATACGTTTGTTCTAAGTGATATCCATCTCGAGTATACGTATCTCCCTGTGACGAGGTACGAGCATTTTGTATAGCTGTTCCTGCAGGAATCACCATGTGAATGTCTTTAAGTTTATTTATTTTTTTTTGTTGCATCTACAATACCTGCATACATTTTGCCTTGATCATTGTCATAATGAATATATCCTTTATGGGGGACACCTTTCTGGTAGGCCCATGTTTGATGATATAGCAATTTTGTTTTTTTTTGATTTATTCTTTTTAACATAGTGGATCATAAAAGGTAAGCTCTTCATAATAGTATCATATTTACCCGAAAGAGAACTCACCTGTTGTAAGCTTATGTAGTCCCATTTTTCGTCTTTTAATGCAGAAGCAATACTTTGATTTTTATTATACCTTTTTGACACCTTCAGTCATTTATCTTGCGATATTCATAAGCATTTTTATTTTCCTTAATATTCTCAACATGAAATGTCAGATGTGCTCCTGCCATGTACATATTGCCAATAATCATAACCTTACCATCGGCCTTAGCCAGATCGTGCAAATAGTATTCAAGAGCGTCTTCCGAAAAGCTATTTCCGATTGCTAATAGTCTAATAGTATCTTGTGCTTGTGAAAAGCAATTATGAATAAATAAAAATGTGAAAAAAACTAGATTTAGTTTTTTCATAATATTCAGTGTATCTGTAATAATTTCAATACTTCACGGGTTACCCATTCCCTACCGGCAGTAAATTTGCTGGTATTGGCTTGGTCTATAGGTTCCACATTGAGTGCAAAATAATAAACTTTTCCTCCTTTATCGACAATTCCTACAAACCAGCCGTTGTTCCAGTTGTTGTCGTCCGACCATCCCGTTTTTCCGAAATAGCGGTAATTGTCGTTTTTTTCTTTTTCAAAGATGGAAATCATTTTGTCGTAGGTCTGTGCGGATATAGGGAGCTGTCGACTGTAGAAGCGTTGCAGGAAAAGAATCTGCTCCAAAGGAGATATGCGCGAGGGTCCTTTTATCCAAAAGTTGTCAATAGTGTTTTCGTCCACCTCCATGTGGGGGTATTGCAGCTTCTTGAGGTATGTACGCATGCGTTTGACGCCGATTTTACGGGCCACCTCTTGGTAGCAGGGGAGGCAGGAAGCGTGGAAGGCTTCACGTACGGTCATATCCTTTTCCCAGAAGTCGAAGCGTCTTTTTTTTCCATCCCACCGCATTATGGTATTTTCGTCTGTCAGCACCTGGGTTTCCAGTGCTATGATGGTATTGATCGATTTTGAAGGTGCTGGCAGGGAGGTTTCCTTTTTCGGCAAGGGCAAAGTCGTTAGAATAATAGATGTTATTACTGGCGTCGTATACCACTATGGTGCCCTGCATATCTTGTGCACGCATCAGCTGCTCAATCTTTTCTTTGTATTCTAAATTTCTTGTCGGGAGCTTTTGTGCGAAAGCGGTGTTTAGTAACAGAACAATAAGAATGATGATCGGAAAATTACGAAGCATAGGTTTGATGATTTTAATTTTTAAATTTACTTATTAAAAATTGGAATGGCAATGCTGCCTATGAGAAACCTCAACCTGTTGGCTCCAAATTAATTGTATTTATTCTTTAATAATATCCGCAAACAATGGTATTTTTGAAGAACGATGGCATACAAATTCATAGATAATTACAGGGAAAAAGGGGCAAGAAAGAAGCTTGTAAAGCATCTTGAAAGTAGGGGTATTCAGGATAAACGTGTGCTAGAGGCTATAGGTAAGGTGCCTCGTCATTTTTTCTTCGACGAAACCTTCTGGAATCAGGCCTATAAGGATATTGCTTTCCCTATAGGGGACGGGCAGACGATTTCACAACCTTACACGGTGGCCTATCAATCCGAGCTGCTTCATGTGAAAGAAGGCGATAAGGTATTGGAGATAGGCACGGGATCGGGGTATCAAACCTGCATCTTGCTGGAGCTAGGGGCAGATGTATATACTATCGAACGACAAAAGAACTTGTACGAGCGAGCCATCCAGGTGTTGCCTTATATGGGGTACCGACCTAAGTTTTTTCTTGGCGACGGCTCAAAAGGCATTCCCGAACATGCTCCTTACGACAAAATTATAGTGACGGCGGGTGCTCCCTTCGTTCCCGATGTGATGTTGCGTCAGCTCAAGTTGGGAGGCCTGCTGGTGATCCCTGTGGGCGACGAAAAATCCCAAAAGATGGTGACCATATTGCGTGTCGGCGAAAATGAGTTTGAACGCATTGAGCTTGACACCTTCCGCTTCGTGCCGCTGGTAGGGGACAAGGCCTGGTAAAATCTTTCCGATAATAATTCTTCTCAGGCTTTTCCCTATCTTTAGCCTTGATGAAGAATTTCTATTCACAAAATATTCGAGCTGTCAATCAAGAGCTCCTAGAGCTCGAAAAGAAGATAAACAGAAACAGCATGATGCGTCTAGCCCTGATCTTATTGGGGGCATATGTGCTGTTTCAGATTTTTCAGCAGAACAGCGTGTGGCTGCTCCTGGGGGCGGTATTTCTGTTGGTGGTAGGCTTTGCTTTTCTGGTGCTGCGACAGAGCCGCCTAGAAAAAATCAGAGCCTATAAGCGCGCGCTGCTGAAAGTCAATGAGAATGAAGTCCTCGTGTTAGAATCGCGGCAGAATATGTATGCGGATGGTGCCGAATATGAGGACCCTAAACATGCTTATGTTTCGGATTTGGATATCTTCGGCCCGCAGTCCTTGTTTGCTTTGATCAACCGCTGTGCTACAAAAGAAGGAGAAGGACTACTGGCTTCTTGGCTGTTGCGCCCTTCGAAAAAGGAAGATATCGTGGCTCGTCAGTGTGCTACGAAAGAACTTGCAGGTAAGAAGGAATGGATTCAACAGCTGCAGGCCAAACTTCTATTTAATCTGGGACAGAAGGTCAACATCAAAAGTTTTTTGACACGATATATGAGAGATGACTCTTTACGTTTTGGGTCTTCTTTTATGCGTTTTTATTGTGAAGGTTGTGCCTTACATCTTCCTGCTGGGTGTAGGAATTTCCCTCTGGATGTCGCCGTTGTGGAATTTTCTGCTTGCTCTGGCCGTGGTTCATCTGTTGTGGACCATGGCTTTGGGAGGTAAAGTTTCTTATTTCTCCAGCCGTATAGACAAGATAGGGGTAACGTTGATGGCCTATGCGGATGCGGTAGAAATGGTAGAAAAGGAGTCTTTTGAGGCGCCCCATACTGTGCATATCCGGCAGGTGCTGAAGTCGCAGCGGGGAGAAGCCTTGTCTACGGCATTCAAGCAGCTGGGTCAGCTTATCGATAAGCTGGATACACGCAACAACATTCTGATAGGGTCTCTTTTGAATATGTTGTTGCTGTGGGATTTCAGGCAGGTGTTGGCCATCCTAGAGTGGAAGAAGAAATATGAAGAAAATATCCTGCAGGCTTTCGAGGTCATTGCGGAGATGGAAGCCTTGGCGAGCTTGGCAATACTTCGTAATAATTATCCGCGATGGGTAGAGCCACAGATTCTGGAAAGCCCTCAGAATGACCATCTTTGCGCTAAGCAGCTATGTCACCCGTTGATTGCCGAAGAGGTGGCTGTAGCTAATGATTATGACGCCCACGACCATACTCTGGCGCTTATCACCGGGTCAAATATGGCGGGGAAAAGTACCTTCTTGCGTACCGTAGGAATCAATGCTGTGCTGGCATATGCCGGAGCGGTGGTCTGCGCGGAGGACTTTAAACTTCCTATATATTCTTTGGTAACCTATATGCGTATCAAAGACAGCCTGAACGAGAGTACTTCGACATTCAAAGCTGAGCTGGACAGGATGCGGTATATTTTGGATAAGCTGACATCGGATCCGGATACTTTTGTGTTGATTGATGAAATGCTCCGAGGCACAAATTCGGTGGATAAATACTTGGGCTCCAAAGCTATTATAAAGAAAATTTTGGCCCTACGAGGTAAAGGTATGGTAGCAACACATGACCTGCAGCTGGCAGCTCTGGAGGAGGAATATAAAGGACTGTTGAAGAATTACCATTTTGATATCCAAGTGATAGAGGGAGAGATGTTGTTTGATTACAAGCTTAAGGAAGGTAAGTGTACGATCTTCAATGCTTCGCTTCTGTTAAAAGGTATAGGGATAGACGTGCAAGACAGTTAGAAATTGTACCTTTGTAAAAAAGTAACTCATGACCTTAGAAGAGAGAATAGAACAGTCGGAGACAAGGGTGTGTACTACGGTATTTCCTTTCCTGACAAATCATCACGATACTTTGTTTGGTGGAAAAGCTATGGCCATCATGGATGAGGTATCGTTTATGGCGGCGACACGTTTCTGCCGCAAGAGGTTGGTCACCGTATCTTCCGATAAGATAAATTTTGAGAAGGCCATACCTTCCGGAAGTATAATTGAAGCGGTAGCACGTGTGGAAAGCGTGGGTCGTACAAGCTTGAAGGTTAGGGTAAATATTTACCTTGAACACATGTATAAAGAAGGTAGGGAGCTCGCGATCCAAGGACTGTTTACTTTCGTGGCGCTGGACGACAACAAGAAGCCTATACCAGTGTTAGAAGGAATAGAAATAGACAATTAATTTTTTATCTTGGTAAACTATTTTGAAGTAGGGCAGAACTTTTGTAGTAGACGTTTTGCCCCGCTCTGAGTAATAGGACTAAGGCTTGCCGAAGCTGGAAGGTGCTGTTTTCGACTACCTCGGTTTTCCCTAATATTTCCATTAACCTTTTTGTATTTTGAAATAGGAAGCAATAAAATCCTTTGGAATTTCACTGTTTGAATAATATCTAACTTCTTTTTTCATCTTCTTGGCATATTCTATTTCCTTTCGGGTGCTCTTTCCTATGTAACCGTCAACATCGACGACGAATATTTCATCGGACATGTCAATTTTGCGGAAATGAATCTTCTCAAACAATTTTGCTTGTTCTTCGGTAATATGTATGCCTTCACTCTGCTCAAAGAAACATAAACTTAATACGATATTCCCTTGAAGAGTAAGAAAAGCATTAACATCTTCAAACTGCTTTTTATATTTGGTGGATCCGCATAGCGTTATGACTTTCATAGTGTAAGCCCTCATTATTTTTAGGATGGTGGGATTTCAGCTTATAAAAAGCTATTCCATAACATCCGTCTTCCCATTGATTTGTAGCAAATACGTAATATAATCATTTTTAGCAGGCAATCAAATTTCCATCATATTTCTCTTTTGGGAAAATGTAGATAAAGGAGTGGTGGATTGGTGTTGTGAGGGTTTCATTGTGAGTCTTTTGATAAACTTAAAGAAAAACAAAAACGAACAGCTTTTGATGGGTGAAAAGAAGAGAAGTTTTTACTATTTTCTTAATCCTAGAAATTGCTAATTCAATGTTAGCAAACGCTTATTTTTTTTATAATTATATCTATGCCATCTATATTAAACTTGAATTCAGTTTCACTTTCATCTACTAATTCACAATTCCCATAGTGCATTTGTCTATGATGATTAGCGCATACCGTTATCAAATTTTTAATTCCTAAAGATCCTTTTGTTAAGTTTGAGACTTGTTCAACGTGGTGGGTTTCGACATAATAATCACCATTTTTCTTTTTGAAAGAAAAAGGAGATTGTCCTAATGCTTCACATACTAAACATTTATGTTTTGTGAGTACTTTTACCTTATTAGCAATTGCCCCTCTTTCAATAAATGATGAAATTCGTTGTTTGACTTCAGGAATTTGGTTCCTCATTTTTTTCTCCAATGCTATAATTTCTTCAACACTGTCAGAGCTATTACCACTTAGGATTACCTGAACGGCTTTTTCAATTTTAGAATTTTTGTCAATAAATGGATTTATAATGGATGTCCAATCGAAATTATGAACTTTTAAAATAATTTCACTTTCTTCATGCCTTGAAATAGGCTTTTTACCATCTCTTTCCAAAATCACGTTTACCCCTTGTTCATAATTGGCTTTTCGAGTTAGTTTATTTATAACAATAACGGTTAATGGGGGTAAATCATTAGTGTTGCAATATTGAAGTATTGGCATTAGTAAATGAACTCCAACATTTACTGCAATAACATTAACCATTTTCCCTAATTCGCCATACGTAATGAAATCGCGTCTCTTGGCACATTCAACAAGAATGTCCCAAGTTTTCTGTTTTTTTATTCGCCATTTATCTGAATTCATACCAAAAGCCAAGACTTTCAATTTTGCACTAACCTAAGCTACAGCCTTTTATTATTTTCTAAATTTAAGAAAAAAAAGAATTGATTGAGAACCAAGAAAACGGGTTTAAAAAACAAACATGTCGATTATAAATCTTTAACCGCCATATCGGCATTACGATGTGATCTTAACTCAATAATACTTCTGGATTGGCTATATTAGTTGGATTACCGTTAATATAATTAATCACATTTTCGAAGGCTTTTCCAAAATACAATTCGTATCCTTCTTTTTCTACATAACCTAAATGTGGGGTACATACGACATTGTCTAGTTTTAAAAATTCATAATTTGAATCATAAATGGGTTCGTCATCGTAAACGTCAAGGCCTACTAACAAGTCATTTCTAGATTGCAATACATTATAGAGGGCATTTTTTTCTATTAATTCCGTTCTTGCTGTATTTATTATAAATACAGCATTTTTCTTCATTAATCGCAAATCAGATTCACGTACAATACCTTTCGTTTCTTTATTAAGCCTAAGATGCAGGGGAATAATATCTGCTGTTTTGAAAAATTCTTCTTTTGTAGTAGCTCTCATAAGACCGTCTTGTACGGCTTTATTTCTAGAATTTTCACTTCCCCAAATCATTACTTTTGCCCCAAAAGCTTTTGCGTATTGTGCTATCCTTTGACCAATTTTTCCATATCCCCCAATACCAATAATTTTTCCTTCGATTTTGGAGCCTATATTCGTTTGCCATTTACCTTCTTTATTAAACCCTTGAATGGCTTGAGGAATTTTTCTTATCGTGTTCATTAAAAGAGCCCAAGTTAATTCGGCAGGAGCAATAGGAGAGCCTTCGACATTTGGATTATCGACTGGCTAAATGGGTAAAGGAAAGTATAAGAGTATTACAAGCTATCAGAAAGCTTATAATTACTTACGTAAAATACAAAACAGCTATCCGAACTTATTTTACCATTGGAGTATAATAGGCTTAGGATAGCTGTGGGTATATGATAATATATATTTATGTATATCAGAAAGATGGATGTATCAAGAGCCGTATGAAGGGAGACTTTCACGTACGGTTCTGTGAGAAGCTTGGGCTGCAATGCCCTTGCTTACTCGACCCGATGTTAGCCGTTCGTTTTTATTAAATTAAGTTTTAAACAATTATCATTTATTTTTTCGAGTGCATTTAAAAATTCAGATGTATCCAAGAAGTAACTAGGATAGGCTTTTTTTAGATCTTTAAATGATGTTGCAGATACTAGAACTACCGCATTTTTAGAGTCATCAATTTTTCTCTCAATCTCTAGATATTTTTGAGTTGCTAATTCGTATTTTGATTTATTAAATACATTTAGTGTTACACTTTTTTTTTTCTGTGTTTATATGTATTAAATAATAATCTCCTGGAAATTTCTGTTTTTCAAGATGTTCTGTTGTAACTCTTAGAGCTTTTAATGTGTCAATTACATTTAATTTTTCGCAAAGATTGTAACACTCAACCATTAGTTCATGCATTGACATATTTTTATGTTCATCCAATACAGGAAGTTTTTCTTTAATTGCAAATAAAGAACTTACTAACTCTAAAAAAAATTAACCACTCATCTGGACCTTGACTTGATTTCAAAGATGTCTTAGTAATTATACCTGCTGTTTCAACTGCTGTTGCCCAATTATGTTGAAGTTTTGTTCTTGATTTGTAATTCAACTTTCAATTGGTCATATTCAGATACTTTTGAAGAATATTTGTATATGTAATGTATACTTCTGTATCCTGAAGTTTTAGGATTTTCAACGTAGTCATTACATTTTTCGAATCTATTATAGTGATTTGTACTTTCTAAGATATTTTTAAGTTTATATAAATCTTTCACATCTTTTAGTACCGCACGATAACCACCTACATCTTGCATTCCGCCTAATCCCATTTGTGGATTTAAGTCTAATTTATATTCAATTGAGGTTAATCGTTTCAATCTCTGTGAAATAAGAATTGGTGAAATTTTATTATTTTCTAATAATTTCACAAGTCTTCTTTTCATTACCTTCAAAGGCTGTAAATGACTTGTTCTCCAATCATTTATTAAATTAAGAGCGTCATTAATTTCTTCCTCAGATTTGGAAGTTAATAAAGTATTTCCAGCTTTAGATATTTGTTTACGTGAGTATTTCATAAAATGACGGCTAACGTTTTGCGTGTATGTGCAGTAGCGGATTAAAAGCACTTACCTTTCCGTTTAGCACAATGTTTATTAGAAGTACACACCTTCGATTAACCACTTCACCCGCTATTGCCTCGTACACGCTGTTACCGCCTAGTGCTTCTTTTTCTTAGTCCGTTTGTCTGTCGGTCGTGCGGTTGGACAGACACACTCTTTGCCAAGTTTTGGTTTGCGTTTTGGCTTGAGCGACTTGGCAATGTGTGTGGCTGTGAAGGGTTAGCATTTCACTCTATTTTATATTGTGTTTTGCAAATTTTTCAAGTAAAACTGAGCTTGGGTGGTCTGAAAGTGAAACAAGTTTGTTTGCAAGTGCAATCGGTAAAAGAGAATTGTCATACATATCACTTTTTAGTCGTTCAATGTATTTCATTATGATGTCAATGTGCTTGAAGTCAGACTTAATAGGATTAAGAACTACTTCACTTTTCTCAGTAGGAATAGTTACCACATAAATTCTTTCATCTCTGGACTTAAAAATTACTTTACTGCCATAATATGAGGAACGTCCATATGCTTCTGGATTGTCGGAGTCACCCGGCTTTATATATTTGTAAATGTGCTTGTTTGAAAGTAAATACGCCTGTCCCTGCTTTATTTTGTCTTTAATTTCCAATGCGTGTTCCACAAATGGCCCCGATTTCTCTATTCCTGCTAAAAAGATATTTAATTCAGAATTCAAGTGATTCAATAATTCTCGCATAGGCTCGTGCATATTTGCAGTTTGTCCAAAGAAACCTAATGGGCCATCTTTTACAAATAACACCTCCTTTAAGGTATCTTTCTTAACTCTATACAATCCTCTAATGGTGTCAATCAGAATGAAATGTTCAATCAAATTTCTTAAATAGCCAACAATACCTCCTGCACCTAGATCTTCATCCACTACTTCGTGAAGTCTAAAAATATCTGTCAAAAACAATTCACCGTCTGCGTGTGGTATTTTATATTCGGAATTGATTTTATCTCTTTCAATAACCACCTTCTTTGTCGCAGAATTATTTGGGTGGCTTGCAAGTTCTCTTTCTGACTTTGGATTTTTCTTGTACTCTTCAAATAGAAACCATTTCAAAGTTGAAAGGAAATCGTGTTGCTTGAAAAATTCATAAAGGGCTTTTCTGACAGAATAAGTCAATGTTGCTCGTTTACCATTTTCATCAATTAAGCCAATGTTCTTGGTCGGTAAGGTAAATTTTATCCGCTGTAATTCTTTTAGTTTTGAGATTGATTGTGGAGAAATGAAAGGTTGCTCCCTCAATTCTTTAAGGTTCTGAAATTTTCAATAAGTTAGCCCCAAACTGAAAAAAGGTTATTGTAGAAGAAGGGAATTTTGATTTGACTGGAACCGTTGTATCACCTCCATCTACTGCTATAATGAATTCTACAGAATCTGCAACATCATAATCTATATCCACCAAATACTGGTCAAATAGAGAAATTTCATCACCCTCTTTAGGAAGTTCGTGTTGACTTAAAAATTTCTGTACTTCTGGGTCTTTTATAATATGTATATGATTGCTTTTACTAGCAAATTCAAATGGTCTATTCCCTGTTTTGTTGTACGACATGTTTTACTTATTTGCTAAGAATTGATCTATCTGGACTGGCACATACGTAAATGGGTTTGAATATTGTTTTCATTCTTACAAATCCCTTGTCATTTTTGGCACTAAAACGTACTAAGGATTCAGTAAAATCTTCAAAGTCGTAATACTTTTTGAGTTCCCTAGTTTCATCTTCATTGTTTAAGTGAGCAATAAACCAATTTTGTGTGTTTTTAAGTATGTTTGAACTTATTGAACTAACCTCTTGTGTAGCGTAAATCATTCCTAGATTCAATTTTGCCCCTTCCTTTGCAATTCTGTTGTAGATTTGGCTCAAATCTTTATCGTCTTTTTTAGGAAACAAATTGTGAGCTTCTTCAAAATAGAATTGAATGAAATTATTAGGGCTTGTTTTGATAAAATTATTCATTGAATCATTAAATATCCTAGAGCATATTTTTTCACTGTAAAGTCTCTGAATCAAAGGGTCTCCTTGAGATAAATCTATTATCACTATCTTTCCTTCACGCAATGCTTTTACTATTTCTATCTCAAATGATTCTTGAACAGTAGGTGTATGAAGATTTGAGATTGCTCTTAATTTTCTAAATCCCGAAAGATTAGCTGAGCCGTTAGGGGTCGATTTACGGGTCAAGAAAACTAGTAATGCTCTCATATCTTCGTCGAGATAATCAAAGCCTTTAGCCTGTCTATATGCTGTGAAGTGATTTGATAAATTCGGGTCTGCTGTAGCTTCATAAATTGAGGTAAACCAAGTGATGCACTCATCATAAGTAATACCATTATGCGGTTGAATACTAGGAATGATGTTGTTTATTGTGTTTGCATCTCCGAAGAATTTAACACGATTCTGATTTGTTTTAAAACCTGCCGCATATAAGCAAGCTTTGTATAAGGCAGTTTTTCTATCATAAAGATTTGCTGCAATCTTTTCATCACTTGTTCGGTCTTGAATTGGTTTTTCATATCCGTCAGGTTTGTTTAAGTCAATTGCACAAACACTCTGAATATAATTTGAGGTATCTTGTGCCATAGAAGCTCTTACAAGCTCAAAACCTGCTTGAATTTCTGTATAAAAGTTAGTCTTTAGTACTTTGAAGCCTTCACTGGTCTTATCTAATACGCTGTATCGAATTACCAAGTCTTTGTATAAGTCAAAAATAGCAGTGCCTTTGTCTTGCAAATTGGCATTCGCATACTCACCATTGATATCGAAAATTATTTGACCAACTGGAAATTTTGGTGCACCTGAATCTTTATCTATCGGCTCCATAAAATTGTCGGAGCTACTTGATGCAACAGATAAGGATTTATATTTTGATTTCCTTGATATCTCAACTGAAGCCTCAATTATTTTCTTAACAGAGTTAGACTTACCTGTTCTAGTCATTCCAAAAAGGGCAGTCCTTTTGCCAAGCATATCACCTGGATTGATAAATACTTTTACGTTTTTTACTGAATCATCAGTAGCATAAAACCTTCTAGTAGAACTATAGCGTACTGTCCCAATTGGAAATTCGTTCTCGCCACCTGCCACCAAATCTTTGTCCCTTTGATTTACAATAAGCTCTAAAATTTTCGAGGTTGCTTTAAAGACTTTGTAGTTGTGAGCAGAATAAAAATTTTCCACGTCTGCTCCAAATTCAAAGGAATTACCATCCTTGTAGAATGCTCCTAAAATTCTACATTCCAAACCTGAAAAACTAAATTCATATCTCGTGAAATCGTCAAGCTCACTTTTTTTACCAGATGTGTTTAGATTATCTTTGTAATACTCAATCATTGAAGAAATAACATTATTGTCAGTAGGAAGTGCAGAAGGGTTTAAAACTCGAAGGAGTAAAGCTTCTTGAATGTTTTCCTCAAATGGATTATCGTAAAATGCCAACAAAAAAGAACCTTGTGGTATTCCTTTTACTTTGTGTTTCCAAAAATCTGAAATAAGTAAATTTGCTTTGTTGTAGTTTATAGAGTAAGGTCTACCCACAAAAAGGTCTTCATTTTGTCCTTCTTTAAAAAAGTCAATGTCTGTTATTTTTTTTATTTACGTCTAGCATTAGATGAGTATTTTAAGTTTTGCGTTAAGTTCTTTGTCTTCAAATCTGAAAATTGACTGGTCTGCAAATTCTCGGTCAATTTCCATTGCTAACCATTTTCTATTGAGCTTTTCAGCGGTTGCTCCTGTTGTATTACTACCTGCAAATGGGTCAAAAACTAAGTCCTTTTCGTCAGTCAGATAGTTGATAAAAAAACTAACAATTCCTTGATTCATTCGGGCAGGGTGAGGAATAATATCATTCTTTCTACAAGCTTTAAGATAGTAGTCGTTTGAATGTGTATTTGAGAAACTTAAAACACTGTGAGGTAGTCTAACTTCTCTATTTTCATCAATTGGTTCCATTTCAAAGAAATTATGAGCAATACTTCCACCATTATCTTTCAAAAATCCATTTTCTGAAATGACATGTTCCGAAGGTCGTTTACCTGAGTTATATTTCTGTTTCTTGAGAAGTTGTTTCATACTCTTGCTGTAAGGTCGCAAAACCTTTGTATTGTCAGCTTTTGGATAGTCTGATTTCGCAAGCCACCATATATGAGTATAGCTGTCAACCGTCCTAATACGATTAACTGTTACCCATTGAGCGGGTGAAGGAAGTTTTGAAGGATTATAACAAATAAATTCCTGTATTAATCTTAGGTTGGAATTTTGAACAAGGCCAAGTAAACATTCTAAATGTAAAAGTGACTGTACAGGTCGTTCAGATTCCCAAGCATTCCCGATTTCAATAACAAGTGAACCATCATCAGCTAATAATTCTTCAAAGATTGGAGCAAGACTAATAAACCACTCTTTGTATTCCTCACCTTGCAGGTTTCCATATTTTTTCTTGTTGTTTAATGGAAACGGTGGTGAAGTGATAATTAGATTTATCTTGCCCTTATATTTTTTCAATGAACCATTCTTTAACTCTTTGTAAGAGTCTGTAAGGAGTAGTTTCCCTAGGTCAGTTTCATAGAATATTTTGTTTTCCTTCATTCTTCAAATTTATGTTTTTATGTCAGCGAGTTGGCAAAATTCAAGTCTTCTTTTGGTATTTTGTTTTGGGTTTGCGTGTCGGCAAAAACCAAATGTGCTTGAATGTGCGGTCGGTATTATATCTCTGTCGTTCACTTTGTTCACTGTCGTTGTCTTTTTAGCATTGGCGGTAACGGGCCGCGTATTGGCGATAGTGGCGGATTAGAAAGCCTAAACTTTCAATCTTGCACTAAGCTAAGCAACAGCCTTTTATTATTTTCTAAATTTATAAAAAAAGGAAATATAAAAGCTGATGCGACAAAAAAAGGAGAAACTTTCAATTTCTCCCTTAAACCGCCATTTCGCCAATGTGTGCTGTGAAGGATAGAGCTTGCTTTATCCGTGCTGTATAGAAGATGATGGTAGGTCCATCCGTATCGGCTTTCAAGAGTAGGTACAAAACCGCTTCCCGATGCTGGCTTAGTAATGAGTTGGTGTTAAACGGTAGGAAGAAAAGGCTACATGAGTAGTCAGGTGCGTATAAAGGAGATGAACCCTTCGACTTCGCTCAGGATAAACTACAGTGAACCCATGCTGAGGCTGTGAGAGAATGGCTACATTTTGTCAAAAGCTTGTATTTATTGGCTACAAGTGAAAAGCTGTAACGGGAGCTTGATTATTGGTTACAGGGCAAAGGCAGTAGAGTGGGCATGACCTTTATACAGGCTTCTATACGGAACTCAGGAAGTCCTTGTCAGTTGCTAAGAGAACGGCACAAGCAGACAGTATCTGTAAGGCTTATAGTATCGATGCTGATGAGGATGACGGATGTTGTTATAGTAGTGTAGAAGTAGCTGTAATGGCTATGGAGCGAAGGACAACAGATACATAGTTTCAAGTGATTGGACAACTTGAACTACTATTTTATTATAATAAAAGAACAAGGATGACCCTCTTATTTGAAACACCATCACGCAGTATTCCCATCACCAAACAAATGGTGTGGGATGCW
>NZ_JXAC01000084.1 GCF_000814685.1 Sphingobacterium sp. T2 | reverse complement strand
GCGTTGTCACATCGGAATGGGTGCGGACGCCGTCTGTCCATCATTTGAATTACGTAGACTTGATGACGGGATGATAGCGACTAGACCGTGGTTGTTAAAGATTGATAGGTACCAGCGTATAGCCCAAGAGTTTATCTTTCCTGTCTTTAAATTTCTTTGACTTGCTTCCAGAAGTTTTCGCTGTTGTCTATGCTAAATCTTTTGATTTTTTCGCTGGTGAAGCCTGCGGTAAGTTGGTCGATGTTTGGATTGAAGAGCTTCCAAGCTCTTTCCCATGTTGCCCAACCCCAGCTTGTTGCCACGCGGAAGAAGAAAGACTCAGGCAGTTTGTCGGCATCTTTGACAGGATACATGTATCCGCTTATTTCCATGACTTTGTCGTCACTTTCGTAGATGTCGAGCGCATCGTTGAAATAGCGGAGTCCTACCTTGGAAATTATAAGGTCGTCTTCCAGCACTATAGCTTTTCCGTAGCGGGAGATAATGTCTGTGACGCCGCTGATGACATTTTGTGCTAGGCCGATATTACGGTCGCGTTCTATGATGGTGATATGTTTGAAGTTCCATGGTTCACGGATGATGGCTCTTACTCGGTTTACAGCATCTATGGCTGCGGCATTTTTTGCCCCATCCGAAAAAATGAAGACCTCAGAGTCTTTGGCCAATTCGGCATTTTCCAGGGCCTGAAGCATACGACGCGTATGCTGTGGCCTGTTATAGGTGAAAATGATAATTGGAGCCAAGTTTTGCATATTTAATTATTGATTTTCTTGTTTTCTTTTCTTGTCTTAATGACCTGTTGTGTCTTTACCGACAGTTGTCCTGCAATTCTAATATATCTATAGGCGGCTTTCGCTTTCCCTTTAGACAGCTGTTGCCCCGCTTTCTTTAGGCAGGCTAACACTGCCTTCGCAAAAGCGGTGGTGCCACGATAATTAATATTACAAAATTCCGTCAAATGATAAACAAATTCCCCTTTAAAATTTATTCCTGCGGGAGCTTCGCGGTTCTGTCTGTCATGATAAGCCAGAGCATCATTGACCACAAGTATGTCAATGTTGTGGAAGCGTAACCTGTTGGCAAAGTCTTTATCCTCTCCATAGTGATAAAATATAGGAGAGAATAGCCCAACTTTACGTAAGGTGGCGGTAGCTATAAACCAAAAAGCCGCATTGACAAAATTCACCTTGGTGGTTTTTTCTTTAAGAGGATAATGCTGCTTGATATATTCCTGAAAACCTTTGTCCAACGCTTTCTCCGTACCGTCGTAATGTACAGGAGACAGGAGAGCATAATCTGCCGCAGGACATGTTATCAGATGTTTTATACAGTCTTTATCTAACCAAGCATCTTGGTTTACCAGAAAAACATAGTCATATCCATGCCGTAAGGCATATTCCATTCCCATATTGTTGGCTTTGCCGAAGCCTAGGTTTGTTGGCGATTCCAAAAGAATTACCGAAGGATATTTTTCTTTCAGCAGTGGGACGGTCCTATCCTTAGAAGCATTGTCGATGACAATGATGTCAGTAGGATAAGAGGAGCTTAACAAGCTTTGTAGACATTTGTCAAGCCATGGCTCGAAATTATATGATACGATGATGGATAGGACTTTTTTCATTTCTTCGTAATCAACGATCCTTTTGCAAAGTTGATTATTTCTGTCAAGATATCGGGCTTAAAAATTTTATTTAACAAAAGATAAAATACACCGGAAGCAAGGATGCATGTTGAGAAGCGTACAAACAATAAGGAAATGCTTTGTGAAAGGAATGCTGCGGCGGCACAGGCTATCCCTGCGAGGAATACATAAGTAAAAACATCACTGATAAGCTGCATGAGACCGAAAGCGATGAATCGTTTGACGATGACGTACCAGATGAATATCCACAATAGGTTAAGTGCGGAAATCAGCATGATAGACAATTCCAACCCAAAGTCTTTGCATAGGATTAAGATTAAGAACTGTAAGATGCCGAATCCTACGATGTTAAACATGTAGATGGACGATTGTCCTTTGGTAAGTATGAGGTTTGAGAAAACGTTATTGATGGTAGCGAAAGCTCCCCCAATGCAAAGAATACGTACATAGCGTGCACTTTCAATCCATTTGTCCGTAAGTGTGATACGTATAAAGTCGTCGGCCACTGCTGCTAAGCCAAAAAGCATAATGAAGGCTACGAAGGAGGTAAAATTCAACAGCTTACGGAACACACGGACTTGACGGTTTTCATCATCATGGATTTGATTGAGTACCGGCTGAATCACATTGTTAATCATGTTGGTAATCAGCGACTGTCCCATGTTGTTCCATTTCGAGGCTTGAGAGATAAAGCCTATTTGTTGCTTGGAGAAAAATTTACCTAATACCGAAGCGTAAATATTGTTGTTTATATGAATGAAAATGTTTGTAATAAGGATTTTGCTGCTAAACTTATAAATGTCTTTGATGGGAGAGAAATCAATATGAAGTGTAGGCCTGAATTTCGAGAAATAAAAAAACATGGAACTCGAGACGAAAGTATACACCACAGTCTGGATGGCTAAGCTCCAGTAGGCAAATCCGTAATAGGCAAAGATTAATCCTGCTATGTTAGAAACGATAAGTGCCGACAGCATGACGATACTTCTTTCGGCGACCATAAGGTGACGATAGAGATATGCATTATGTGCTATGCTAAAACTGCCTAGCCAGAAGCTTATGAACAAGAATCTAGACAGGGCGGTAAGCTCCTCTTTTTCGTAAAAGTCTGCTATAAAAGGGGCCAAAAAGAAGAGTGCGATGTACAGCAGTGTACTTATGGACAGGCTACACCAAAAGACGGCATTATAATCTTTGTGCGAAACTTCCCTCTTGTTGACTAATCCCATGACAAAGCCACTCTCTTGGAAGGCTGTGGCAATCAACGCAAAGATGGTCAGTAGACTTATAGTGCCATAATCACTGGGAGAAAGAAGGTTGCGAGCTACATAAAGCCCAAAGAGAAAGCCTATGATCTGCTGGATAGCATTAGAAAGGCCACCGAAAAATAAACCTTTCGCCGTTTTTTTCTTTAACGAGCTGTCCTTTTCTTCCTCCCTGTTGTCCATCTATAACACTTTGATATGTTTGGCGAAATCTTTAAGATGTTTGTCGTTAGGCTCTAAGTCGGTCACCAGATAAGAGACTTCCTTAAGAGGTGCTACACGCATCTTTTGGTTCGAATTGAGCTTCTCGGCTATACTTAAGATAGCCAAGTTTTTAGAACATTTAATCATCGCTCTTTTTATCTGAACGACTTCCCAATCCGAATCCGTAATACCTTCTTCTATAGAGAGACTGTTAGTTCCTAGCAGACACAGGTCTACATGTAAGTCTGAAAGTTCATTGATGACTTGTGATCCCGTAACGATGTTGGTATTTCGGGATAGTTTACCTCCCAATAAGAATACTTCGATGTTATCTTTTTCTGCCAGTTCCATGGCAACAAGAGGCTGATGGTGAAGAACGTACATTGTAAATCGTTAGGAATAAGTCGTGCCAGTTCGATCATGGTAGTTCCTCCTCCTATCAATACCGTCATGCCCGAGTTGATCAGCGTCAATGCTTTGGAAGCGATTTTCTTCTTGTTTTCTTTGGCATACACATTGCCGTCTTGGAAAGGGAACTGGAAAGATTTGGATAATGCTCCCCCATATACCTTGATTACTTGGCCGTTTTCCGCTAGTTCGTTCAAATCCCTACGAATGGTGTCCTCCGAGACGTTTAGTTGGACACTTAAATCGGAGGATAAAACTTTATTGTGCAGGTTGATTTGATGAATTATATAGGCCTGTCTTTCTTCTTTAAGCATAGTCTGATATAATTGGTTAAGATTATTCTTCTTTTGGTTTATTTTTGGTTATCCCTGTCTTTAAAACGTGGTTTAAAGCCAAGAGGATTATTTGTTTCCTTATTTTCTTCTTGTTGTGTATCAGCTGCGGAGGCAGCATCGGCTTTCTCGTCTTCGGAAATGGTTTTTGTTACCCCGGCTTTGAATCTAGGCTTGAAGCCGGAAGGTTTGCTCGTTGCTGGAGCACCTTCAGTGCTAGAGCTTTCTGTGGATGGTGCTTTTTCTTCAGCAGCACTTTCTTTCTTTTCCACCTGAGTAGAAGAAGTTGCAGCAGTTTTGAAACGAGGTTTAAAGCCTGTAGGTTTACTTACTTCGGTAGGCTTAACTTCTGAAGAAGTTTCTTCTGCTGGTGTATTCGTAGCTATTTTAGTTACTCCGGCCTTGAAACGAGGTTTGAATCCCGTAGGTTTGTTTGCTTCCGTACTTTCATTAGTGTTATCTACAGAAGGGGATGAATCCTCTTTATTTTCTGTAGCGGGAGCAGCCTTTGTTACACCGGCTTTAAAGCGAGGCTTAAATCCAGCTGGTTTGTTTGTTTCAGCAGGAGATGTTGTGTTATCGGCTTCTTTTTTCTGTACATCATCTGCTGCCGAGCTTTTTGCTGCTGCTGCGAAGCGAGGTTTAAAGCCTGTAGGAGCCGCCTTTGCGGTTTCCGCACTTGGCGTGCTGCTAGGTTCTTTTTTTTTCTGGGTTTAATGGAGTTGAAGTCCTTACCGGGCGTGCCTGTGTTTCATGGAGAGGGTGTAGATGTCTTAACCTGTTGAACCAGAATTTCTTACTATGGTCAAAACTTTTCTCTCCCATCAGCCTATAATGCTCTTGGAATTCTAAGAATAGCGCCTCATCCGCTTTTCTTAAAGCAGAGAGATCTATTTTCTTCTTGATAAAGAATTCTTCAAATGAGAGCATATCCAAAGTTAATGATTTTGCACTATTAATAAAAAAAGAGGGGGAAACCCTCTTTTTTATGTTGTGGTCATGTTGTTTTTACTCCATATTATGATATACGGCTTGCACATCGTCGTCTTCTTCCAAGCGGTCAATAAGCTTCATCACATCGGCGGCTTGTTCTTCCGACACTTGTGTGTGTGACAATGGAATACGTTCCAATTTAGAAGACTTAAGTTCTATTCCTTTTTCTTCTAGAAGGCGTTGCATATTACCAAAGTCTTCGAAAGATGTTTGTACGACGATGACGTCGTTACCTTCTTCGTCGGCCTCCACATAAAGCTCTTCCAATCCGCCATCAATCAATTCCAATTCCAATTCTTCAAGGTCTAAGTCGTCTGATGCTTGGAAGCGGAAGATGGATTTTCTACTGAAAATGAAATCCAAGGAACCGGTTTTTCCTAAAGATCCTCCGGCTTTCGTAAAATATGATCGGATGTTACCTACAGTACGGTTAGTGTTGTCTGTTGCCGTTTCTACCAAGATAGGAACGCCATGCGGACCGTAACCTTCATAAACGTGTTCTTCATAGCCTTTAGCGTCTTTTTCTGAAGCTCTTTTGATGGCTGCTTCGATACGGTCTTTAGGCATGTTTACGGCCTTAGCGTTTTGGATTGCTGTGCGCAAACGAGCGTTATTTTCTGGGAGAGGCCCACCTTCTTTAACTGCAATTGCAATTTCTTTTCCTAAACGTGTGAATTGGACCGCCATTTTGGCCCAGCGTTTAAATTTTCTTTCTTTTCTAAATTCAAAAGCTCTACCCATTTTATTTTAATTGTTTTTAAGATTTTTCAGCATTTCTTTTGTCAAATCTTCAAGGTTGTACGCCAGCTTCCAGTTCCAATCCTTTTGTGCATACTCGTCGTTAATACTCTTAGGCCATGAATCAGCGATGGCTTGACGTGGATCCCCCTCAGCATAAGACATTTCAAAATTAGGAAGAATTTTTTTAATTTCTTGTGCAATCTCTGCAGGAGTGAACGAAATCCCTGCGAGATTGTAGCTGGAGTGGATAGTTAAGTTTTGTGCCGGAGCATCCATGAGCTCCAACGTGGCGCGGATGGCATCATCCATATACATCATCGGTAGAGCTGTGTCGGCCGAAAGGAAGCACTCGTATTTTCCTTTGGCAATAGCGTCGAAGAAGATGTGTACGGCATAATCTGTGGTACCTCCTCCTGGTGCTGTTTTCCAAGAGATGATTCCCGGATAGCGGATGCTGCGGATATCCAATCCATATTTGGCATGATAATATTCTACCAAACGCTCCCCTGCAAGCTTGCTGATTCCATAGATGCTGTTAGGGTCCATGATGCAGTATTGTGGGGTGTCTATCTTCGGTGAATGTGGTCCAAACACAGCGATAGAGCTTGGCCAGAATATTTTTTTGATACCCAATTCTACAGCTAGGTCCAGCACATTGAGTAATCCGTTCATGTTTAGGTCCCACGCTTTCTGAGGGTACTGTTCGCCGGTAGCCGAGAGCATGGCTGCCAGCAGATATATTTGGGTAGGCTTATATTTGATGAAAAGATCTTTAAGACGGTTTTTATCCAAAACATTAGCAACCTCGAAAATGTCGCCTTCTTCGATGGATTGCGGTTCCCTAATATCGGAAGCAATCACATTCTTTTGACCAAATTTTTTGCGTAAAGCAACCGTAAGCTCACTTCCTATTTGGCCGTTAGACCCTAAAATAATTATTGTTTCTTTCATATGAGTTAGCAAAGTTATTCGATTTTCAATGTCTTGTCAATGAATTGATTAACACAAACGGTTGCTTAAATTGTTGTGCTTTTCCATCTGTATTAAAAATCTGCACGGAGCAGATGTAATGTCCTTGTTTACAGTGATTTCCGTATTTGTCTTTTCCATCCCACTGTAGCTGTCCGTGTGTGCCGGCATGATGTAGGTGGGCCAGTCTTTTTACCAAAATACCTTTGTCGTTGTATATTTCTGCTGTGATGAGGTAGTTCGGTTCTACAAGTTCGTAGAGGAGCTGCAGTTCGTCTTCGAATCCGTCACCATCGGGCGACATAGTCTTTGAAGCTAAGTATATTCTGTTTTGTGGGATATTTAGTGTCGCTGTGGAGTTTTGATAGCCTGGGGTTGCTCCTCCAGCCAACGTAGAGGCCGAGTAAAATTTTATGTCTTGGAAGGAGCGGCGTTCTAATGATATTCCTTTAACATTCTGCATCAGCTCACCATGCATATTGGCATTGTAATATATTGAGTCTATAAGCTGATTTTTATTGTCAAATAGGGTGACGATACCCTGTTGGTTAGGATAAGGCGGTAAGGCTGCCACTTCAAGTATGTTGTCGGCAAAGGCATTAGGATACTGTTGGAGGAGTACCCTTTTGTTTGTCGTTAAGGCTAAGTACTGTTGTGGTTGAAGGAGATAGAAATCATGGGTTACAACTCTGTTGCCGAGTGTGAAACCTTGAATGTTGATAGGAAGGTTGCTGTTGTTATAGATTTCTACGAAGTCCACACCTCCTTCCTTAGGATTGAATAGAATTTCACTGATAAGTATGTCTTTGGTGCTGACTGTTGGCTGATAGAAAAGAGAAAATAGCTGTTCTTCAAGGGGTATGTTGCAAAGTGTGAGACTTGGCAGCTCTCAGGCTATACAGTGTTCTTTCTTCCAGCATTTTTGAAAATATCAATACCACCTTGTTGTCTGTCACTTCGAAGGAGCGTGCCGTATCGAAATCTTGAATTTCGAATATAGGAGTGGTGACGTCCGTCCAATATGAGGCGTCGATATTAAATTCTAAAGTAAGCCTATTGTTATCCATTTCATAGTTTATGAGTTGGAGGTCGGGCTTGTGCCTTTTATTGAAGATGGTGTTGGCTTTGCCTGGAGTGCCGCCGGTCAGGGATAATGTTGCAGACCAGTTCAGGTGGATGTCGCACAACCAATCGGGATTGATACGTTCTAAGCTCCATCCGCCATTGCGTTTGGAGGGACTGTTGTACCAGCTGTCGCGATAGCTTACCTGATCGATAACAGTGTTTTGCTGGAGCAGGCGTACGGTGGCGCCCGTGTTGGCCAAGGCGTACCAGCGTGACGGCGCTATGGCATTTCCATAGCGAGAGAAATCATCTATGGCATCTGCCGAACAGAGGATAACATACTGTTGCGGTGCAAGGAAGTATGTTGGCAAGGAGGTCTGATTATTGTTGATTTGTAGGGTTATGGAGGCTAAATTTACTGTGCTGCCCGAATTGTTATAAAGCTCGATGTATTCGAATGAGGGAAGGGCGGCCACATTGTTAGGGTTTACCATAAGCTCATTGATGATAAGGTTGCCGCTAGCTTGAGCCCTACTTTGACGCCAGCCCATCAAAGCCAAAATGGTAAGGATGATGATACGGCAATAAGTTACCCTTAGCGAAAATCTCATGATCCGAATACAACAACAAATTGTTTGTTTCGATGGAATGGGCAATTTACAGAATAATTTTCTCTAAGAAGGGTTTTTACATTGCATAAGTTCTGCCAAATGGCTTAAAAAATTACAATTTTTATAACCAAAATAACAAAATGATGTGTCTTTTCTAATATTTAATCCAAAATTCATGCAAAAAATTAAAAATTTATATCGTTAGAGTGGTTTTAATTTCTTATGTTTGAGACCATTTATGTAAACAGTATTAATTAAATTCTTAAAGTACAATTGTAAAAAAATGAAAGTAGCAGTAGTTGGCGCAACAGGTTTAGTTGGGTCAGAAATGTTGAAGGTATTAGCGGAACGTAACTTCCCGGTAACAGAATTAATTCCAGTAGCATCAGAAAAAAGTAAGGGTAAGGAAATTGAATTCAAGGGTAAGAAGTATAAGGTAATTACTCCAACAGAAGCTATTGCTCTGAAACCTAATGTTGCATTATTTTCTGCGGGAGGAGCCACCTCTACTGAATATGCGCCGTTGTTTGCAGAGGCCGGCATTACCGTGATCGACAACTCCTCGGCATGGCGTATGGATCCTACGAAGAAGTTGGTGGTTCCTGAGGTAAATGGTGATGTGCTTACGGCGGAAGATAAAATTATTGCCAATCCAAACTGTTCGACCATTCAGATGGTGGTGGTGTTGAAACCATTACACGACAAGTATAAAATCAAACGTGTAGTTGTATCTACTTACCAATCGGTAACAGGTACAGGCGTGAAAGCTGTACGTCAGCTGGAGGATGAGCGTGCCGGTATAGAAGGCGAAAAGGCTTATCCTTATCAGATTGACCTGAACGTAATCCCTCATATCGACGTGTTCCAAGAAAACGGATACACAAAAGAGGAAATGAAGATGATCAAAGAAACCAATAAAATCATGGGGGATGACACTATCCGTGTGACGGCCACTACCGTACGTATTCCTGTGGTAGGAGGTCACTCGGAATCCGTGAATATAGAGTTTGAAAATGATTTTGATGTTGAGGAGCTTAGAGAGCTATTGCGTCAGCAAGACGGTGTTGTGGTGGTAGATAATCCTTCCAACTTGGAGTATCCAATGCCTAAGGATGCACATGGTAAGAATGAGGTATTCGTAGGTCGTATCCGTCGTGACGAGTCGCAAGATAAGACTGTAAACTTGTGGATCGTGGCGGACAATTTGCGTAAGGGTGCTGCAACAAATGCCGTTCAAATAGCGGAATTATTATACAAAAAAGGATTGATCTAGTAGTCCTTGGTTGCCAGAATCTCAAATTTTAAAAAAGCTGTAACTGCTGTTACAGCTTTTTTATTAACGTAGAAGTTCTTGAAGGTCCTCTTGGGTAAGCGATTTCACAAAAGTTTCTTCGGTAGTAATCAAAGAGGTAGCAATAGACATCTTTCTGTTTTGCAGTGCCACTATTTTTTCCTCCACGGTGTCTTTGCTGATAAACTTATAGATGAAGACGTTTCGTTTCTGCCCTATACGGTGGGAGCGGTCTATGGCCTGTTGCTCTACGGCAGGGTTCCACCATGGGTCTAAGATGAATACATAATCCGCTTCGGTGAGGTTAAGACCTACGCCTCCGGCTTTTATGGATATCAAGAAAATGCGTGTGTCGGCATCTTCTTTGAACTCTCTTACCGCTTCGGCTCGGTTTTTTGTAGCCCCATCAAGGTAAGCGTATTTGATGTTTTTTGTATCAAAATATTCTTTAAACAGCTCTAGATGTTTGACAAATTGGGAGAAGATAAGCACCTTGTTTCCTTCGTCGGAGATGGAGCTCAGCATCTGTAATACGGTTTCAAACTTGCCTGATTCGTCTTTGAAGTTTTCGTCCAACATGCGAGGATGGTTGGCTAGTTGTCTAAGCTTTGTCAATCCTTGAAGCAGCGCAATCTGACTACCTTTACCGTTGACGGCACCTTCCAGTAGGGCATTGCGGTATTCGGATTTTATGGTTTCATATCGCTCGGCCTGTTTCTCCGTCATCTCACAGTAGATGATCTGCTCGGTTTTCGGAGGCAATTCCGTAGCTACCTGTGCTTTGGTTCTCCGAAGCACAAAAGGCTTAATGATTGCCTGCAGACGCTTTGCGGTTTGTTCGTCTTTTTTCTTTTCTATAGGTATGACAAATTCTTTCTGAAAGAAGGAATAGCTTCCTAACAAACCCGGATTGGTGAAATGCATCTGCGACCAGATGTCGGAAACCGAATTTTCTATGGGGGTTCCACTTAATGCCAGTTTATGGCGGCTTTTCAACGATTTTATGGATTTGAAAGATTTGGATGTAGGGTTTTTTATGTTCTGACTTTCATCCAAAATAATATAATTAAAGAAAAATTTGCTGAAGAGTTCTTCGTCGCTGCGCACAATGCCGTAGGTGGTGATCACCAAGTCGAAGTGTGTAAAGGCGTAAGCATCTTTAAAGCGGTTCGGTCCGGTATGGACGAGTAGGCGAAGTTTAGGAGCAAATTTTTCTGCTTCTTTGATCCAGTTGTAGACTAAGGAAGTAGGAAGCACAAGGAGGGATGTCTTGGCGTAGTCTGTATTTTTCAGGTCTTCCTTCTGTTTTTGGAGTAGAGCTAAAGTTTGCACGGTTTTTCCCAAACCCATATCGTCGGCAAGTACTCCTCCGAATTTGTATTCTTGCAAGAAATGAAACCAGTTGTATCCGGCTTCCTGATAAGGACGCAGACTGCCGTTAAACTCTTTTGGAGGTTCCACTCTGCTTATGGATTCGAAGTTGTTTAAGTTTTGCAGTTTACGACTCATTGTAAGCGCCGTATGTTCGGAAATTTCGTGTAGCAGTCCTATATGCGCCTTGTTGAGATGCAGTTCTTTCTTGGAGATGGCAAACTGAAAAAGGTGTTCATATTGGGCGAACCACTCTTCCGGGATGATGGCTATTTCACCGTTAGGGAGGGTAAACTCCTGTATTCTGTTGAGGATGTGTTCGCGCAACTGAAACGAAAGGAATCTTGTATGGCCCGAAGTTGGCGAAAGCTCTCACATCGAACCAGTCGTTGTCTTCCACCACTTCAATATCCAAGGTGGTTTTTCCTATGAAGAAGTGTTTATCTCCCGTCTCGTGTTTGATTTCAAAGCCATGGGCGAGGAGAAGGTCCTTTTTGTTGCTCAGCCATTCGAAGATGTTGTTATATTCTTTTCCGTCAGGGATGTAGCTGCCGAACAGGACATCCTGTTTCTTGAGACCTAAGCTTTCGAGAAACTGTTGTTGTTTTTCTTCCCAAGTAAGAGACCTTTTGATCCGGGTGAAGGTGTATAGGTCTTGTTTTTCGTTGTAATGAAGTTTCACCGAAATTTTATGGTCCGAATTCGGAGGAAACTGATAGGGGCCGTATATGAATGAAAGCTGTAGGTGCGATTCGCCATTTTCTACATAGTTTAATGTCAACACGGGTACGGCTTCCTCTTTTATGGTCTTGATGTCGAAACCTTCGGCATACACTGAGTATTTTTCAATCAGTGAAGTTACAAAGGTTTCGTAATATTTTTTTTCTGTGGCACGTGAAACGCTGATGTATCTTTTGTTAAGGAAAGGGGTCAGCTTTTTGCCCTCCAATGGTTGATCGAAATGATACAGCACATTGTCTAGCAGCAGCCAAGCTTGTGTGTTGATGATGACTTCCGCATTGCGATACATGAATTCCATGCGGTGGCCGTTGTATTTTAATGTAGGAAAATAGCGGGTTTCCGTTTCGTTTCTTCTGAAATGAAAAAGGATGGAGGTAGACTGTTCCGCGATTTTGAGCTTTTTGTCGGCCGGATAGCCATCTTTCTTGCTCATAAGATAGAGTGGCTTGTCGCCTATAAGTTCCAAAACTTTAAGCAGTTTTTGTTCCAGCTTAGGGCGTATAAAATCGTATATTTTGGAGTCGAAAATCTTTCCGAAATAGTCGATAGGGCGTACAGCTTTTTTATGGTATTTTTTGATGACGTTGCTTTGTTCAAGGTCGTCAAGAAGCTTTATGATTTTGTAATCCGTCTCATCCAATACGTTGGCAAATTCTTCTACCGTGTTGCTGAAAACGCGCTTATACGACAAAGACAGGCTTCCGTTGGGGTTGAGCTGCACAATATGGGGCTCCATGAGGTAACCCAGATAAGGGTGTTCTCCAATCGAATAGATGAGTTTATAAGGAAGCTTAGTGTCTATTTGTTGCATGAATTTCTTCTATGGTTCATCAAAAAGACATCTAATATAAGGGGAATAGTTTATTTGCGGAAATTATCCGGGATATTCTTAAAGATTAGCTTCATCAATCTCTCCAGCGAAGACGAACTTTGCGGGTCCTTTGAGGAATACGTCTGTAAAAGCCTTATCCTTTTTGTGGAAAGATATATAAAGCTGTCCTCCCAGCACACGGATAGGGATGTTGATGTCGCCTTCCATATTGTGGTGAAGGGCTACCGTCATAGCTGCGGCGGTGGCTCCCGTACCGCAAGCGAATGTTTCGTCTTCCACACCTCGTTCGTAGGTACGAAGGAAGTAGCCGTTATTTTCTTTTTCTATGAAGTTTACGTTTATGCCTTTGTCACCATAGGCTCCACTATAGCGAATTTTTTTGCCTTCTTGGAATACGTCATAATCCGCCAGCCCTTTGATAAACTGCACATAATGAGGAGAGCCGGTGTTAAGAATATATGCCTCTCCGTCTTTGCGGAAATCGTGCACTTCAATCATTCCTAAGGTCACTTGATTGCCGTCAATAGAGGCTTGATGGGGACCGTCTACTGCCAAAAAGTCAGTTGTGGAGCTTATAATTCCCAAGTCGCGGGCAAAGGCGACAATACATCTTCCTCCATTACCACACATGGTTCCTTCCGCACCATCGGCATTGTAATATACCATCTCAAAATCATAATTTTCCGCCTGCTGCAGGAGCATCAACCCATCCGCACCGATACCAAAGCGCCTGTCACAAAGTTTTTTTACTAATTGTTCGTTTTTTCTGTCAAAAGAAGCATTTCTATTATCGATTAAGATAAAATCATTGCCGGCCCCTTGGTATTTGTAGAATGGAATTTTTTTGTGCATATACTTGAAAATTAAGCTCAAAATTAATATTCTTGTTACAATCGAGCAGATATCTGTTAAATGTTGTTAAAACCTAGCCTAAGCCTGTTTTTCTTAACAAAATTTAACTGACATTATTTTGTCTCGACTTGGATATGGTATTACATTTGAATAAGAAATGTAAACATATATACAAAAATAAGATTAATACAGCATAAGTAATATGAAGAATTTAGGGAAGAATCTTGGAGTTAATTTATTAACAGCAGTTTTGGGAGGCGCTGTAGCTGTAGGGGGATATAAATTGTTTGAAAACAAACAATTACAAAATATGACGTTTGAGGATCAACAGAAAGTTTATTATGCCAATAATCCTGGAGAACTGTTGTCCTCAACCGGTAATCCTGATTTTACGCAGGCTGCAGCAGCGGTTTCACCAGCTGTAGTGCATATCAAGGTGACCATGAGTGGTAGAGGCTCCAGACAGGAGGGGTATGGTTCTCCTTTTGATCTGTTCGATGAGTTTTTCGGTTTGCCGCAACGTCGTCAGTCTCAACCTCGTGTAGCGCAGGCTTCTGGCTCGGGAGTTATTCTTACTCCTGACGGATATATTGTCACCAACAACCATGTTGTTGAAAATGCCGATAAGATTGAGGTGCAGCTAACTGATAAACGTACGTTTGAAGCCAAGATCATAGGGCGTGATCCGAGTACGGATTTGGCACTTATCAAAGTCAGTGCTTCCAACCTACCTATTGTGAAGATGGGGGACTCGGACAATGTGCAGATCGGCGAGTGGGTATTGGCTGTGGGATATCCTTTGAGTCTTCAATCTACAGTGACAGCAGGTATTGTAAGTGCTAAAGGACGTCAGATCGGTATTCTTGGAGATGCTCAGCAACGCCGCTATTCCAATCCAGATGAGCAGATGGTCAATACAGCTATTGAGTCCTTTATTCAGACCGATGCTGTGATTAACAGAGGTAATAGTGGTGGTGCATTGGTAAATGCTCGAGGAGAGTTGATAGGGATTAACTCGGCTATCGCTTCTCCTACAGGGGTTTATGCCGGATATGGATTCGCTATTCCAATCAACCTGGCGAAGAAAGTGTTGGATGATTTCAAGAAGTACGGTAGTGTAAAACGCGGCTACATTGGTATTACGTTTACAGAAATTAATGAGGCTCTTCGTAAAGAGACAGGTATCGACGATATTAATGGTCTATATGTTCAGAGCGTGGTGAAGGGAGGTGCTGCGGAAGCTGCAGGTATCAAGAAAGGCGATGTCATTACGAAGATTGATGGTAAGAAAATTTATTCTTCGTCAGACTTGCAAGAACGTGTAGCGAGATTACGTCCGGGTGATAAAGTGACCATTACATACAAACGTGATGGCAAAGAGAAAGATGTTACTTTGACATTAAAATCGCAAGACGATGTCAAATCCTTAGGAGGTGATGAAGGACCAAGTGCAAGTGCAACCGAAATATTCAATAAATTGGGTGCAAGCTTCATTCCTGCGTCAGATGCACGTAAGAAAGAGCTAGGGGTGAACTCCGGAGTAGTTGTGACTGAAATTCATAGAGGAGGAATCTTCGAATATTTCGGTATCGAGAAAGGTTTGGTAATCACCGAGATAAACGGCAAACCAGTGAACAATGTGGACGATATTGAAGCTGCGTTAGCCAATACCAAACGTAATATCGTTCGTATCAAAGGAGTTCCTCAACGTGGAAGTACGGTAGAACTGAATATTCCTTTGAAATATTAATATCGAATTGATTGGCAACAAATAAATAAAACGGCTTTCTTTAGAAGGCCGTTTTTTGTTATTACGTAATTAAATAAGCATTTTTGTCGTATGAAGATATTGATGGTATGTCTTGGTAATATCTGTCGTTCGCCTTTGGCGCATGGCATCTTAGCACATTATGCAGCACAACACAATCTAAACTGGCAGGTAGAGTCCGCTGGAACAGGCTCTTGGCATGTGGGGGAAGCTCCCGACAGACGTAGTATCGCAGTAGCTCGTAAATATGGCGTAGACATCTCGCAGCAGCGGGCACGACATTTCAGACCGGATTTCTTTGACCGCTACGATCGCATATTTGTAATGGATAGACAGAATTACAAGGATGTGGTACGTCTTGCCCAACATCCGGATCATATTCAGAAAGTGTCTCTTTTCCTGGAGGATGATATCGTACCCGATCCTTATTATGATGACACTTTATTTGAGCCGGTATATAAGATGATTGAAAGAAGATGTAAGGAGCTGATTCAGGAGCTGACTTCTGTCAAGGTGTAGTCAGTATTCGCTCCATAGCGTCGGAAAGCAAATAAATTTACCTATTTTGTGTCGGGAAAAACAATATATGAAAGCAGAAGAAGTAAATCAAAAATGGAATGAGCTTAGGGAAGTCATCGCAACAAATTTTGAGATGGAGCTTCCCGACATTAAGGTCATGTTATTTTTGATAGGTGTTCAAGAACTAGGAAAAGGTCCCCGACAGTTTTCCAAACGTGAAAAAGAAGAGTTGATGCATATAGCCACCTGCAGACTGTTCTCTTCTTTAGGATTTTATGAGCTGAAAGGTTTGGATGAGGAGGGCTGGCCACATTGGCAGCTCGTGAAGCCTATTCCCAACTATACGCTGTTGGAGCAAGAGATGCTCATCAAATCTTTGATTATAGACTATTTCCAGGAATTGAACTATATTTAGTAAAAGACATTTTATGAAAAGGATTTTAGCAACCCTAATATTCGGTGTGCTTTTCTTGTGTTCGTATGCACAGAAGCCTCAACATTATTATGTGGAGATAAAAACCAATAAGGGCGTTATTACGGCAAAGTTGTATAACGAAACACCAAAACATAGAGACAATTTCAAGAAGCTTGTAAGCGAATATTATTACGACGGCATCTTGTTTCATCGTGTGATTAACAATTTTGTAATACAGGGCGGCGATCCGGAGTCGAAGAAGCCTACGACAACAAGTCTGACGGTATTAGGTAGCGGTGGGCCGGACTACCGCATTCCTGCAGAAATTCAGGAAGGTTTGATCCACAAGAAGGGAGCCTTGGGAGCTGCGCGGGACAATAACCCTGCTAAAGCGTCTTCGGGCTCTCAATTCTATATTGTGCAGGGGCGTAAGTTTACGGAAGCAGGGCTAGATTCGTTGGAAACGTTTCGTATGGGCGGGAAGAAGTTTTCCTCTCAACAACGGGAAGCCTATACTAAGGTTGGTGGTACGCCCCACTTAGACGGAAACTACACGGTATTTGGCGAGGTCATCCTGGGGCTGGATGTGGTAGATAGTATTGCTGTCGTAAGGACGGACAAAAATGATAGACCTATCACCAATGAGCCTATGTTTATCAGGTTGCTCACACGCCGTGAAGCTATTAATTTAGAACGTCAGATGGCAGGTTTACCTCCCAAGAACGACTTCTTTACGCGATTGTTTGATTCTTTTAAATCCAAAGACTATAAGCTCCCATAGATGAAGATTATCACCTACAATGTAAATGGAATCAGGGCCGCACTGAAGAAGGATTGGTTAGGATGGTTGAAATCAGTAAATCCTGATGTTGTCTGTCTTCAGGAAATCAAAGCTACTCCTGATCAGGTGCCTGAAATACTGTATTTGGAGCAGTTGGGTTACGAGCACTATTGGTATCCGGCGCAGAAAAAAGGGTATAGTGGTACCGCCATTTTTACGAAAATCACGCCTAAGCACGTAGAGTACGGTTGTGGTCATGAAGATTATGACTTTGAGGGGAGGATTATTCGTGCAGATTTCGACGATGTGTCGGTAATGAGTACCTATTTTCCTTCTGGTACTACAGGTGATGTGCGTCAGGATTTTAAGTATCGTTTTTTGGATGACTTTCATCAGTATGCACATAAGGTGATGAGTGAGCATCCTAACTTGGTTATCAGCGGAGATTATAATATCTGTCATCGTCCTATTGACATCCATAATCCCAAGTCCAATGCTAACACTTCAGGGTTCCTTCCTGAGGAAAGGGAATGGATGGAAAACTTTATCAATTCAGGCTTTATAGATACGTTTAGAGCTTTAAATCCTGAACCTCATAACTACACATGGTGGAGTTACCGTGCTGGAGCTCGTGCTAAGAACTTAGGGTGGCGTATCGATTACAATATGGCTTCTACGAGTTTGGCTGACCGTATTAAGGATGCTAAAATATTGAAAGAGGCTGTTCATTCGGACCATTGTCCAGTGCTACTAGAGCTTGCTTAGATATAAAAAAGAGAAATCATCGATTTCTCTTTTTTTATATCGTATAAGTGGCGGAACATTTTTGGGTTTCTTCGACTTTGCAGCGTATCAGTCTGCATGCCGTATCTTTAAGTTGTTGCGGACCTATTACCTCCACCAAATATTTAGCAATATTTTCTGCTGTAGGATTATACGGAACGATAACAAGGCTTTCGTCGGCGATCTTTTGCAGGTCTTTAAGGAGTGGGTCTTCTTGCCAGATTAGAAATTTATGATCGTAATGTTCTTCCAGCCACATACACAATTTCTCCTTGATGACTGAGAAATCAATGACCCTTCCAACTGTGTCGAGACTTTCTGCTTGAATTTCAAAATGGATGCGGTAGTTGTGACCATGAAGAAATCTGCATTTGCCTTCATGTCCTACTACACGGTGACCACATGAAATATCGTGATATCGCTCTGCCGTAATCATAAGGCAAATATAGTGTTTATTTGTTATTTGGGATACGCTTTAATGGGAAGGATAAAGTTTTGCTTTTACAGGTTTCCCATTTTTATCAAGCCCATGAAAAAGGATGTAATCTGCCTTCACATTTAATCCGGAGGTGCCGTCTTTCAATTTGATGAAAAGGTGCTTGACATGCATATATTGGCCGTTAATGGTGCCTTCCACGTAAGGATGATGGTTTTTGTCCATACGTAGATAGAGTTTTTGGCCCGGATAGGAAACTAGTTCCACCTCGTAGTAGTTATGCCCTAGCTTTTCCGTCTTGACTCCGTAGGCATATTTGCGTTGGATGTTTGTTATGGGTTTAACTTCTCCATTGAGATCGAAAAGCTGTCTACATACTTTGATGGGTTCTTTTTCATTAAGATCCTTGGAAGCCGTATAATTTGCTTGGTAAATAAAGGTGTTTTTTCCTCTGCTGTGCTGAATATAAAACAGTACGTCCTTTACGGTGGGGGTCGGATATCCTTCTTGGGCTAATACCGATACGGCATTTACAATAAACAGGAGTACGATAATTGTCTTCTTCATAAACTTTCAAATGTAGAATTAATATAACAACATTTGAACCTGAGTACAAAAAAAATGCTGTTATTCTGTCTATGAAGAAGAAAATAACGTGCCGATTGCAATAAAATGGTAAAAATGGCAGATGTGAGGGGCGTGTTATCGTCTGTTGCCACCCATCAATTTCACGAAGATCCATATCAGGAGGGCTATGACGGCGACCACCATGATAATGCCGGTCCATACACCCGCTTTGAATATGCCGCCAATCACTTCGCAGCTGCTGAGTAGTAAGGTCGTCAGCGCTGCTATAGATAGTAAATGTGTTCTTCTCATAACCTTATTTTAGATATATAACAACAGAACAACCTTACTTGTTCGCGGTATTGCAAATTTTGGATAGTGGAGATCTGGTTGGACAATAAAAAACCGCCCTCAGAAGAAGGAGGGCGGTATCTGTTATTTAATAATACTACTTTCGTGTATACTAGGCTTCAGCTCTTAATATCTTAGCGGCTTTAACCATGTTTTCTAATGCTGCTTTAGTTTCTGGCCAAGCACGTGTTTTCAGACCACAGTCAGGGTTTACCCATAGCTGTTCTGCAGGAACAACCTCTTTTGCTTTGCGCAATAGGTCTACCATCTCTTCTACGCTAGGTACACGAGGAGAGTGGATGTCATAAACTCCAGGACCTATATCGTTAGGGTATTTGAATTCGCCGGCAAAAGCATCCAACAATTCCATTTGGGAGCGTGATGTTTCGATAGTGATGACGTCGGCATCCATCGCTGCGATATCACGGATAATGTCGTTGAATTCTGAGTAACACATATGGGTGTGTATCTGCGTGTCATCAGCCACATTGGATGAAGATACGCGGAAAGCACGAACAGCCCAGTTGAGGTATTCCTGTTGGTCAGCTTTACGTAAAGGTAAACCTTCACGGATGGCAGGCTCGTCAATTTGGATGATTTTGATACCTGCTTTTTCCAATCGCTTGAACTTCATCCAAGATCGCTAGTGCGATTTGGTAAGTTGTTGTGGAACGAGGTTGATCGTTACGTACAAAAGACCACTGTAAGATGGTTACGGGACCTGTCAACATACCTTTTACCGGACGGTCGGTCAACGATTGAGCGTATGAAGACCAGCGAACAGTCATGTCTGCAGGGCGGTAGACGTCACCATAGATAATTGGAGGTTTCACACAACGAGAACCGTAAGATTGAACCCATCCGTATTGTGTGAAGGCGTAGCCTGCCAACTGCTCACCGAAGTATTCCACCATGTCGTTACGCTCGAACTCTCCGTGTACCAACACATCGATGTCCAATTGTTCTTGAAGACGGATAACGTTTTCGGTTTCTTCAGCGATAGCCTTGTCGTACTCTTCTTGAGTGATTACCCCTTTTTTAAGGTCGGCGCGCCATTTACGTACATCTTTAGTCTGCGGGAACGAACCGATAGTGGTGGTAGGGAATTTCGGAAGGCCGAATTTCTCTTGTTGAAGAGCTTTACGTACGGCAAATGGTGAAGTACGTTTTGCGTCGTCGTCCGTAATATTGTTAACTCTGTTCTTAACTTCAGGTTTGTGAATCAACGGCGATGTGCGACGGCTTTCTGCAGCAGCTTTGTTTGCTTCGAAGTTTTCCTCAGTTTTAGCGTCTACTTCACCTTCAGCTAATACAGCTAAGTCTTTCACTTCTGCTAGCTTTTGTTTGGCGAAAGCTAACCAGTTTTTTACTTCAGCAGGTAGTGTTTCTTCTTTTTTCTCGCTATCCAAGTCGTATGGTACATGTAGCAGGGAAGAAGATGTACCTACCCATACTCTATCTTTACCTAAAGTATCGACAGCTTGTTTTATCTTGTTTAACGATTTTTCGTAGTTCGTTTTTCCAGATGTTACGTCCTTCCACGATACCCAATGACAGCGTTAAAGTAGAAGGAACTTTTGGCAACAAGGTATCCAATTGGTTTTCACCGCGTACCAAATCCACGTGTAATGCATGGACAGGAAGGTTTACGGCGATATCCTCATTGTCTCTTAGTGCTTCGAAGTAGGTGGTAGCAATCAATTTAGCTCCTTTGGCGGCGGTAGTTCAGCTTTTTGAAAACCTCAGGATATAAAGCTTTAACTTTTTCCGAAAGATCCAAATTGACGAACCTTATTTGGCTTTGGAT
>NZ_JXAC01000083.1 GCF_000814685.1 Sphingobacterium sp. T2 | reverse complement strand
GTAGGAAAGTTGAATGGCAGCTTATTTCCCCAGCTGAAGGGGCCGGAGGTGGAAGATCAGACGGGCATTAACGACTTTTTGACGCACTATAGCAAGTTTGTGCTCATCGCTTTTGTGCCTGTAATTTCATTAAACAGCTTCCTGCTGTACCGAAGAGCCAAACTGAATTATTTGGAACATGTTATTGTCACCGTACTGGCATTCATCGGTGTGCTGATAGTATTTATCCTTGGGCGAATCTTAGAGCCTTTGGAGTTGCTTAAGGTCTCTTTCTTGGACTCTTTGTTGGGATGGGGACAATTCCTAGCAGTAGCCGTTTATACTAACCTTTCTTTCTATCAGGCTTTTAAGAATTACTATTCCCAAAAGGGTATTTTCCTCCGTTTTGTAGGCTTTTGCTTCATGGTCATTGCGGAAATCGTGCTTTTTCTCATCTTGTTGATAGGAATTTTTGTGGCGAAAAAAGGTTAGCCTTTACATAAACCTCTTTTACATTGCCTCTATTCTTAAAGTGTAATAAACAAAGAAATGAAATAGCGATGCGGTGGGGGAGCTTGATTTAAAATGACCTATAGGCATATGCTTTCAGGAACTGCTTTTGCCTAAAGGGAATTATACTCCATTTGCAGGCTTTAGCTTCATGGCCTTTGCGAAGATATTCTATGCCCCTACGTATTCAAAAATACTTCGTCTTTGTTGTAGTGGTTTAATTTGGTTGTTTAAGGATATTTTTTTACTTTTTGAAGTATTATGAGAATGACTGTAATGCTTTAATTTCCTTTTTCTGCTTAGTTCATTAGCATAGCGCTTTATTGATGTAAGGCGTACGAATTCCCTATTATATTTATTCATTTTATCGTTAACCCTAACCGAATTCATCGGCTGCTAGGATTGTAGCTTGATGAGATTGGTTTTAAAGTAGTATTATGGCAGAATTATTAAGTAAAAAGGAAATAGAGCAATTTATTCATAGCGGTTTTGTTCGTATAGATAACGCATTTTCCAAGCAAATAGCAGAGGCAGCTTTGGATATACTGTGGAAGGATTTACCTTGTGACAGAACAGACTCTTCCACCTGGACGGAGCCTGTAATTCGTCTGGGAATGTATACGGCAGAGCCTTTTGTCGAATCGGTAAACAATCCCACGTTACATACGGCGTTTGATCAGTTGATAGGTGCAGATAAATGGATTCCTTGCCGCAGTGTGGGCACATTTCCGGTAAGGTTTCCTGCAGCGAAGCAGCCAATTGATACCGGCAAGCATGTAGACGTTAGTTTTCCGGGTGATGCCCCGAACAACTACTTCGAATGGCGTGCCAACATCAAGTCGAAAGGCCGTGCCTTGCTGATGCTGGTATTGTATTCGGATGTTGCTGAAAATGATGCACCTACATTCTTTACGAAGGTTCGCATATGGATGTGGCGAGACTACTGGCCACAGAAGGGGATAAAGGACTTTCTTTTATGGAAATCGCAAACAAGTTAGACGAGTTGCCTAAGAGAAAAGAAGTGATGGCCACAGGTAAGGCGGGTACGATTTATCTTTGTCATCCTTTTTTGGTACATGCTGCCCAAGCACATCATGGCGTCAACCCTAAGTTTATGGCGCAACCGCCTTTGTTGTTAAAAGGCGAATTATGCATTGCGGGCAATGATAATAGTTATGCTCCAGTGGAAGAAGCCATACGTCTAGCAATTGGTGAGTTCTAAAATATATTTAGAGTGAAAGAGGCTGCTGCATAGCAGCCTCTTTGATTTATGATGAAGATTTTGAAAATAGGTGTCTTGACTAATTTGCCAAGCCTACTAAAAAGTTATCATTTTATAATTCAGACCCCAACTTTTCTTCTTTTTTATCTCCGGAAATAAGATAGGTTAGTTTCTCACAGTGAACAATTTTCCTATAAAGCTATTTTTAGGATTACTTTTAGTTCTGAAATCGGAATCTAGTTTTTTCGAATTCCATATATATGGTTCTTTTCATCTAATTCGAAGGAATAATTTTCGTTTAGTTGCAATAACCAGCCATCTCCTTCAATGGTTTGTCGGGCAATTTTCGTTGGGTGACTAAGAGTAATTTTGTCCCAGTTGATGCTTATTAACGCTCCTTTGTTGACTTTGAGAATTCCCCAATTATCGGTCAAGCGAAGGGTTGGGTAAATCGTTCCCATCTCTTCAAGGGGGATTAAATTTCTAGGATCAAAGGAAATATTCATTTGCTCAAATTTCAATTCTACATTGAAATTTTTCGGTAAATTTTCTTTTGTAATCGGCAATTTCCTGTTTTATTCTTTCTTCCCGTTTTTCTTCTTTCGGCAAAGATAGTTTCTCCATTATACTCATTTGAAATATGTGTGATTAGGGGCTTTACGTCTGCAGGTAATTGAAGTTCGAATGCCTCTATAAAAAAATCTATTAGCTGCGAATTCGAATGAATGTTTTGATTCCAGAGTGGAATTTTGAAACTCAATAAATAGCCATAAATAGGAATGGTATAGTAAGCAAATGAACGTACATAAGAGGAATTTTTAAAGAATTCATTTATACTGGAAATAAAATGCTCTTTTGTTTGATTTTTAGTTCGGCCACTTACCATCAAGCCGGTATATTCGGCAATGCCTTCGTTTAGTTCGAGCAAGTTTTCAAGTTGGGAAGATTACAGAAGCATCGTACCACTTTGCCCGAGAATTTACCCACGGTTGTCAATGGTAAATCTTTAGCGGTGAATGGTCAGAACCTCTTGGTAGGTTGTGACGGGATTACTGCGGACAAAGAATTTGAATGGTTGTATTATGCTCCTTTGAACGGAAGTAAAATTTATCGCGTTAGAATGGCTGATTTGCTGGATGAAACATTGAACGAAGCGGAATTGGACGAAAGAACTGAAACTTATTCCGACACACCCAATAATGGAGGGTTAAGTATAGATAGCGAGGGGAATTTGTATTTGACGGCAATGGAAACCAATAGCATAGCGGTTGTTCTTGCCAAAGATAGAAGTGTGCAGAATCTTTTTTCGGATAATAATTTACTTTGGCCCGATGGCGTTAGCTACAATGCAGTAGATGGTTATATGTACGTTTCTGCTGCACAAGTCCATTTGGGTTCGGTTTTCAATGATGGGAAAAATTTAGCAAGGGCACCGTTTTATATCTTTCGTTTCAAACCCTTGGCGGATGACGTTCCCTATAGGTAATATTCTTTGGAATTGATATGCTCTGTCTTATTTTGGAGGTGTTTTCTATATGGCTGTTGCGTTAGGTAATATGATTTTGCTAGGTTAAATTCAAAAATACGCAGTTAGAGAGTATAAAAAAAGGGCTAAGAGATTAGCCCTTTTTTCTGTTATATGCACGACAATTTTAGTCTTTCAAAGTTATCGCGAGATTGAGTTCGTCCAGCTGTGCCTGATCTATTGGTGCTGGAGCGTCAATCATGACATCGCGACCGGAGTTGTTTTTAGGGAAGGCTATAAAGTCGCGGATGGTTTCTTGTCCGGCGAGGATAGCTACAAGGCGGTCCAAGCCGAAGGCCAATCCTCCGTGTGGTGGCGCTCCATATTGGAAGGCATTCATCAGGAACCCGAATTGTTGCTGTGCCTGTTCCGGAGTGAATCCTAAATGTTTGAACATAAGTTCTTGTGTGGCTTTGTCGTGGATACGTATAGAGCCACCTCCGATTTCATTTCCGTTGAGCACTAGGTCGTAAGCGTTAGCTCTTACCTTGCCGGGGTCGGTATCCAACAGGTGGATGTCTTCACGTTTTGGAGAGGTGAAAGGATGGTGCATAGCGTGATATCGTCCTGTCTCTTCGTCCCACTCCAATAGCGGGAAGTCCACGACCCAGAGAGGAGCAAACTCGTCAGGCTTACGTAATCCTAAACGGTTTCCTAATTCCATACGTAGTGCCGACAGCTGTGTGCGTGTCTTATTGGCGGGGCCGCAAAGGATAAGGATGAGGTCTCCTTCTTTCGCGCCGGTGATTTCAGCCCACTTGGCCAAATCTTCTTGGTCGTAGAATTTATCTACCGAAGATTTGTAGTGTCCTCCCGTTTCGCATTTTACGTACACCATACCGGAGGCTCCGACCTGCGGGCGTTTCACCCAATCGATAAGGGCGTCAATCTCTTTGCGGGTGAAGGATGCTGCTCCCGGTACGGCGATACCTACTACCAATTCTGCATTGTTGAAAACGGCAAAGTCCTTGTGTTGGGCCACAGCGTTCAGCTCACCGAACTTCATGCCGAAACGTATATCAGGCTTGTCGTTTCCATAGGTACGCATAGCCTCATCATAAGTCATGCGCGGAAACTTGTCAATATCGATATTGTGGAATTTTTTCAAGAGGTGGCGTGTCAGGCCTTCGAACACGTTAAGGATATCTTCCTGTTCGATGAAGGACATCTCACAATCTATCTGCGTGAACTCCGGCTGACGGTCGGCACGAAGGTCCTCGTCACGGAAACATTTTACAATCTGGAAATAGCGGTCCATACCTGCCACCATCAGCAGCTGCTTGAACGTCTGAGGCGACTGTGGCAACGCATAAAACTGCCCTGGATTCATACGTGAAGGTACCACAAAGTCCCGAGCCCCTTCAGGAGTAGATTTAATCAGATAAGGGGTTTCAATTTCACAAAAATCCAAATTCGATAGGTAGTTGCGCACTTCCTGTGTTACTTTATGACGGAACAGTAAGCTGTTCTTGACAGGGTTGCGACGGATATCCAAATAGCGGTATTTCATGCGGATATCTTCACCGCCGTCGGTTTCATCTTCAATGGTGAATGGAGGCAGCTGAGCCTCATTTAAGATGGTGAGCTCTTTTACTAATACTTCAATATCTCCAGTAGGAATATTGTTGTTTTTAGATTCACGCTCTATTACGGTGCCCTTCACCTGAATGACATATTCACGTCCAAGAGATTTGGCCAGTTGCATCACTTGAGCATCCGTACGGGCTTCATCAAAAATCAACTGCGTAATGCCGTAGCGGTCACGCAAGTCCACCCAAATCATAAAGCCTTTGTCGCGAGATTTTTGTACCCATCCGGCAAGTGTGACTTCCTTATTAACGTCGGCGATGCGAAGCTCGCCGCAATTATGACTTCTATACATATTATATAAATAGAAAATATATCGTACAAAATTATCGGTTTTCGGGGAGAATAACGAATGCAATATGGATTATAATGACATTCCATAATAAACGCATGGCTAAGGTTATAAGACCGACGGTATTTCTTCTACCACTTTCTCCCACCAAAAAGTAAAAAATGCTTTCTGTGGCAAATAGAGACCCTTCTTTAGGCTTTATCAATTGCTTGATTCTGAAAGATTTTGTTACAAAATAGATTTATCGATTAAGAATAAAAATTGAGGTTTATTTCATTTTGAAGCAGTTTTTTACTTGGATTTTTGTGGCTAAATGACTATGTGGAAAACTTTTTTGTGGGGGAATGTGGGACTTTGTGGGAGAAAGTGTATACTTTTACATTAAATTTGATTAGCAGTATAGACTAACAATGAATTTTCTAATCGGAGAATACGAATGCAAGCTGGACGCCAAAGGAAGAATGGTGGTTCCTGCAGCGCTCAAGCGTCAGTTGCCTGACGTGGAGCGTGAAGGGCTTGTTGTGAATCGTGGCTTCGATGGAAACTTGGTATTGTACACCCGTTCGGAATGGAATAAGATTTTGGCTCAGCTGTCGCGTTTAAATCAATTCCAAGCGCGCAACCGTGATTTTATCCGCAAGTTTACGAGTGGGGCTACGGAGCTGATGCTGGATTCTGCAGGACGTGTGTTATTACCTAGAACATTGCTGGATTATGCGCAGATCGGATCGGAACTGGTGTTGGTATGTAATCTGAGCAAGGTAGAAGTGTGGTCTAAAGCTAAGTATGAAGAAAAACTAAACGCTATCTCTGAGGAAGATTTTTCGGAGTTGGCAGAAGCTGTTATGGGTGATTTCGATATGGAAGGAGGTTTGAATGTCTGATGAGCAAGTGTATCATGTGCCTGTGATGCTTCATGAATGCATTGAAGCATTAGATATTAAACCGGATGGCATCTATGTGGATGTAACATTTGGTGGGGGAGGTCACTCGCGTGAAATCTTGAAAAAACTAGGGTCTAAAGGAAGGTTAATAGCCTTTGATCAGGATCCTGATGCTATAAAAAATGCTATTGATGACGAGCGTTTTGTGCTTGTACATCAGAATTTTCGCTTTTTGAAAAACTGCCTTCGTCTGCAGGGGGTGAAAGAGGTAGATGGCATTCTGGCGGATCTGGGTGTTTCGTCGCATCAGTTTGATGATGCTTCTCGAGGCTTTTCTATCCGTTTTGATGCGGACTTAGATATGCGCATGGATCAGGTGTCCGACTTGGATGCGCGTAAGGTGGTGAATACCTATTCGGAGGATGAGCTTCATCGCATCTTTGGGATGTATGGTGAGGTGCAGAACGCCAAGTCTTTGGCAAAAACCATCGTTACGGCGCGTTTGTCTAAGCCTATAAACACCATTGCAGAGCTGAAGGAGGCTATAAAGAAATTGGTTCCTAAAGGAAAGGAACATAAATATCATGCGCAGGTGTTTCAGGCGCTGCGCATCGAGGTGAATAAAGAGTTGGATGCCTTGCAGGAGTTTTTGACACAGTCACCTTTGGTGCTTAAAGAAGGAGGGCGTCTGGTGGTGATGTCTTACCATTCGTTGGAAGACAGGTTGGTGAAAAACTTCATGTTGAAGGGGAAATTCAGAGGAGAGGTGGAAAAGGATTTTTATGGAAACGAGATAAAGCCTTTCCGTGTGTTGACAAGAAAAGCTATCGCCGCTTCGGAAGAAGAGGTTAAGAATAATAACCGTGCGCGTAGTGCTAAGCTGCGTGTGGCGGAAAAAATCAATAATTAATCGTGAAAGGAGGGGAGGTCGTGCCGAAGAGGAATACATTACGTAACCAGGAATTAAGCGAAGGGATTCAGGAGCAAATCTCTGAATCAGTAGAGGAGAAGGTGGAGGAGACGCAGAATTTTATCCGTAGCATTCTGTCGCCTTCGAAGCTGTCAACCTATCTGGTGGCAAAGAATTTACCGTTTGCTGCCTTCTTGGCGTTTCTGGGGTTGTTGTATATCTCTAACAGGCATTTGGCCGAACGTACGGTAAGACAGATAGACAAATTGGGACGCGAAGTGAAGGAGTTGAGTTGGGATTACAAGTCGTTATCTGCCGAGCTTATGAAGCTGACGACCCAAACTGAAATTGCTAAAAGAGCCGACACCTTAGGGTTGAAGGAGCGTACAGAACCACCAATTAAACTTGAAATTATAAAAGATTCTGAATAAGAACTGATATAATTTGAATGAATATTAGAAAGTCCATATTGAAGCGTGTGTACCTGGCCTTCGGGCTCATGGTATTTGGGGCCTTGGCAGTTTTTGCGAAGCTCTTGCACCTGCAATATGTGGATGGAGAAAAGTGGAGGAATATTGCGGACAGTCTTACTATTCAGGAGAGGGTGGTGGAAGCTGCCAGAGGAAACATCTATTCTATTGACGGTAGTCTTTTGGCTACTTCGGTGCCTGAATATGAAATTCGCTTTGATGCGATGTCTATTCCTTCGGAGTACAGCGACGTGTTCAACAGTAAGGTGGATTCGCTGGCCTCTAAGTTGGCTTCCTTTTTCAAGGATAAGTCTGCGCGACAGTATTTGGTGATGCTGAAGGAGGCACGTAACAAGAAGCAGCGCTACATGCTTATCAAGCGTGGGGTGTCACATCAGGATTTGAAGGTGTTGAAAACCTTTCCGCTGTTTAAGTCTTTCCGTGAAGGTAAGAAAAGGTTTGCTAGCAGCATGGTGGCTGTTAGACAAAACAAGCGTATTCTTCCCTTCAAAAATCTGGCAGCGCGAACCATAGGCTATAAAAATGATGAATACAGAGTAGGGTTGGAAGGTGCTTATGGAGATTATATCGAAGGTAAGAGTGGTGCTCAGCTCATGCAGCGTATTGCCGGTGGGGTGTGGGTACCATTGAACAGAGAAGCTGAAGTTGCTCCTGTGGATGGTTCGGATATCATCTCTACCATCGATGTGAATATGCAGGATATGGCGCAGCGCGCTTTAGAGAAGCAGATGCGTATCAGCAATGCGGACGAGGGATGTGTGGTGTTGATGGAAGTGCAGACCGGGGAAATTCGTGCCATTGCCAACTTCACAAAAGACAAAGACGGTGAATACCGTGAGAAATATAATTATGCTATAGCGCAACGTGCAGATCCGGGATCTACCTTTAAACTGGCTTCTTACCTAGCAGCCTTAGACGACGGATATATCGACACAGCTACGAAAGTGGACATAGGAAACGGAACATACAAAGTGCCTTCCCACACGATCCGTGACTCTCATGCTCCGAAGAAGTCTATCGTCACAGTGAAGGAGGCTTTTGAGGAGTCGTCGAATGTGGCGGTGACAAAGTTGATCAACCAGTTTTATGGTGACAATCCGGCGAAGTTCACGTCGAAGTTGCACAGCTGGGGTTTACATGAGCCTTTGGGATTGCAGATTCCGGGAGAGGGTATTCCAGTGGTGAAAACACCAAAAAGCAAGTCGTGGAGCAAACTCTCTTTAGTGCAGATGGCGTATGGCTACGAGTTGTTGTTGACACCTCTGCAGACGTTGACGCTATACAACGGAGTTGCGAACGACGGCAAGCTGATAGCTCCTTTGTTTGTAAAGGAGATTCGTCATTTAGGAAATACGGTTGAGCGCTTTGAGGCGCGTGTGATAAATAAACAGATGGCTTCAAAGGAAGCTATTGCTAAGATGAAAGGTATGTTGGAGGCCGTGATGCGTGAGGGTACAGGAAAAAGGTTGACAAGCCCGCTGTATACTGCTGCAGGGAAGACAGGAACGGCACAGATGGCGGACAACCACCGCGGTTATGGCGCTAGAAGATATCAATCTTCATTTGCCGGTTACTTTCCTGCCGATAATCCGAAGTATTCTATGATTGTGGTAATCCGCAATCCGCGAAACGGTTACTATGGTGCTTCGGTGGCGGGACCTGTGTTCAAAGAGCTAGCAGATATGGTGTATGCCAACGACCTTAAACTGCACGGCACCTTTGCCTCTAAACAGGTGAATACAGCAGGAATGCGCGTTCCGCTGACATTGAATGGCTCCAAAGAGGCCTCAGCAAAAGTATATCAGGCGTTGGGTCTCACAGCTTGAATTGGAACAGTATCAGCCAGGGAGATTCGGCAAAGACGCAGCGTGGTGTGCCTTTCATAGAGGCGCAGATTAAAGAAGGGGTAGTGCCTAACGTGAAGGGTATGGGATTAGCCGACGCTATTTTCACTATGGAAAATGCGGGGTTCAAGACAAAGGTGTTGGGAAAGGGTAAAGTGATAGCGCAGTCTTTGGCTCCAGGACAGCGTATGAAAATAGGAACTAATGTAGTACTTGAATTGAATTGATTATGAAATTAAAAGAGTTATTGCATGCTATACCTGTGCTTCAGGTTGTAGGTCCACTTGAGGTAGAAGTGGATGCTATTGCTTTTGACTCGCGACAAGTGCAGCAAGGAACTCTTTTCGTTGCTGTCCGTGGTGTGCATACCGACGGTCACCTATTTGTAGGCAAGGCCGTGGAAGGTAAAGCTGTAGCTGTGGTGGTGGAGGAGCTTCCTGAGCATACGGATGATGCGGTAACTTATGTGCAGGTGAGTGACAGTGCTTACGCCCTTGGAGTGTTGGCAGCCAACTTTTATGGCAACCCTTCCCAAGAGCTGAAGCTGGTGGGGGTGACAGGTACCAATGGTAAAACTACAGTAGCAACCTTGTTGTACAATCTTTTCAGACAACTGGGCTATCGCGTAGGATTACTTTCTACCGTGGAAAATAGAATCGGAGAGAAGGTGGTTCCTGCAACACATACTACTCCGGATCCTGTGGCGCTGAACAAATTGATGCGCCAGATGGTGGATGACGGCTGTGACTACTGCTTCATGGAAGTTAGTTCACATGCTATCGTGCAGCAACGTATCGTGGGACTAAAATTTGCCGGTGGAATTTTCACCAACATTACCCATGACCATCTGGACTTTCATAAAACTTTTGAAAACTATATCAAAGCTAAGAAAAAGTTCTTTGATGACTTAGATAGATATGCTTTCGCATTGACCAATGTGGATGACAGAAATGGCAATGTGATGCTTCAGAATACCGTGGCGCACCGCAAAACCTATGGCCTCCACAATATGGCTGACTTCAAAGCCAAAGTATTGGAGTCGCATTTTGACGGTATGCTGCTGCAGATTGATTCCCACGACCTGTGGGTGAAGCTGGTAGGTGGTTTCAACGCATACAATTTGCTGGCTGTGTATTCTGCCGCTATCCTTTTGGAGCAGGAAACGTCGAAGGTACTTGTTGCCTTGAGCGAAATTTCGGGAGCCGAAGGAAGATTTGAAACTGTACGTTCGAAGAATGGTGTTGTAGGTATTGTGGACTATGCCCATACGCCAGATGCCGTGGAAAATGTGCTGGAAACGATAAAGAACCTACGACATGAAGGACAACAGATCATCACCGTGCTAGGATGTGGAGGTGACAGAGATAAGACCAAAAGACCGGAGATGGCTAATGTGGCATTAAAATATAGCGATAAGCTTATCATCACTTCGGATAATCCACGTACGGAAGATCCGTTGCAGATTATTAAGGATATGGAAGCTGGCGTTCCGGTGGAAAAGAAAAAAAATACATTTAGCATAGCAGACCGAAGAGAAGCCATACGTGCTGCCTGTCATCTAGCCAGTCCGGGCGATATCGTGTTGGTGGCTGGAAAAGGACATGAAAAATATCAGGAAATAAATAGGGTGGCGTCATCATTTGATGACAGAGAGGAGTTGGAGAAAACGTTTAACGAACAATAAAGTAAGACAATGTTATATTATCTATTTGATTGGCTACATGAAAATTGGAATGTTCCCGGAAGCGGCTTGTTCCAATATATCTCTTTCCGTACGGCGATGGCAGTTATCGTGTCGCTTATCATTACTACGGTATATGGTAGTCGATTGATCCGATTGCTGCACAAAAAGCAGGTGGGAGAGACCATTAGGGACCTAGGTTTGGAGGGAGAAAAACAAAAGCAGGGAACTCCAACGATGGGAGGGTTGATCATCATCGCCGGGATTCTTATTCCTACTTTATTGTTCGCCAAGTTAGATAATATCTACGTCATCATCATGATAGTGACTACCCTGTGGATGGGTGCTATCGGCTTTTTGGACGACTATATAAAGGTGTTCAGAAAAAATAAAGAAGGGCTTGCGGGACGTTTTAAGGTGATAGGACAGGTAGGATTGGGTGTTATCATCGCCATTACGATGTATTTTCATCCGGATATCGTGGTGCGTGAGCAGGTAATCAACCCTACTTCTGAGAAGCCTGTAGAAGTTGTCATCAACCCGCAAACCGGGGAAACCCAATATGCTGAAAATGTAAAATCTACAAAAACGAATATTCCTTTTTATAAGGATAACGAGTTCGATTATTCCAAGGTGTTGACGGTGGTGGGCTTAGATAGTCCTTGGGCTACTTTTCTTTTGTTTTTGGTAGTGGTTGTTTTCATCGTTACTGCTGTGTCTAACGGAGCAAACATTACTGATGGGATTGACGGGTTGGCGACAGGAACATCAGCCATCATTGGGATTACACTGGCTATTTTGGCGTATGTGTCGGGTAACATCATTTTTTCCGATTACCTCAATATCATGTACATCCCGAATTCGGGAGAGCTGGTGATTTTTGCAGGAGCTTTTGTAGGGGCATGTACCGGATTCTTATGGTACAATGCTTATCCGGCTCAGGTATTTATGGGGGATACAGGGTCGTTGGCTATAGGCGGTATTATCGCAGCTTTCGCCATCCTTATCCGTAAAGAACTGTTGATTCCGGTATTGTGTGGTGTCTTTTTAGTAGAAAATCTTTCGGTAATCCTACAGGTTTCCTACTTCAAGTACACGAAAAAGAAATATGGTGAGGGGAGACGTATATTCTTGATGTCACCTTTGCATCACCACTATCAGAAGAAAGGATATCATGAAGCGAAAATCGTAACCCGATTTGTTATTGTGGGCGTGATTTTGGCCATTCTGACAATAGTAACATTAAAAGTTAGATAGTATGGGAAATATAGCCAATACATATTATCCACAATCGGGGCGCTTGGTAGTCTTGGGAGCGGGTGAAAGCGGTGTAGGTACCGCCATTCTAGGAAAGGATAAAGGTTTTGATGTTTTTGTATCGGACCTAGGGACAATAGCGGACAACTATAAAAAGTCATTGGACGAAGAAGGTATCGCCTACGAGTCCGGTCAGCATACAGAAGACCTTATCCTGAATGCCGACATCATAGTAAAAAGTCCAGGCATTCCGGAAAAAGCACCGCTGATCAAGAAGCTTCGTTCTTTGAATATTCCTGTAATCTCGGAAATCGAGTTTGCCGCTCAATATACGGATGCAAAACTTATCTGTATTACCGGCTCTAACGGCAAAACCACTACCACCATGTTGACCTATTACATGTTAAAAAATGGAGGTTTGAACGTAGGCCTTGCCGGCAATGTGGGTAAAAGTTTTGCCCTTCAGGTGGCACGAGAAAACTATGATGTCTATGTGCTTGAAATTTCCAGCTTCATGCTGGACGATATGTATCACTTCCGTGCCGATGTGGCGGTAATCTTAAATATCACTCCGGACCACTTGGATCGCTACGACTATAAGATGGAAAATTATGTGAATTCTAAATTCCGTATGATCCAAAACCAACGTTCGGAAGATTATTTTATCTATTGCTTAGATGACGAGGAGACGATGAAAGCTCTTCCTCGCTTTGAGGTCAAAGCGCAGCAGCTGCCGATGACACAAGACAGCAAGGTAGAGTATGGAGCTTATCTGGATGAGAATAAAAACATAAAAATTAATATACCTAATAGAGACGAGTTTGAGATGAATATCGAAGAGTTATCATTACAAGGAAGACACAATGTTTACAACAACATGGCGTCTGGCTTGATTGCCAAAGTTCAGGAACTGCGTAATCAAAGCATGAAAGAAAGTATGGGCTCCTATGTAAATGTAGAGCACCGATTGGAGCATGTGGCAATCATTGGTGGCGTTAATTACGTCAACGATTCTAAGGCTACCAACGTGAATTCAGTATGGTATGCTTTGGAAAGCTTCTCGACAAAGATCGTGTTGCTATTAGGTGGTGTGGACAAAGGTAATGATTATGAAATGCTTCGTGATCTTGTAAGACAAAAGGTAAAGGCTATTGTCTGTCTAGGTAAGGATACCGCCCGCATTCATGAAGCATTCGAAGATGATGTAGAGATCATCGTGAACAGCTCGTCGATGGAAGATGCTGTGAACATAGCGTCTCACCTTGCAGAGAAAGGAGATACCGTGCTGTTATCACCTGCCTGTGCAAGCTTTGACTGGTTTAAGAATTACGAAGAAAGAGGTAATAAATTCAAAGAAGCTGTAATGGCTCTGTAGTTTACTTGGTGATGGTAGAACAAATTTTTTCAAAACTAAAAGGAGATAAGTGGATTTGGATCATCGTGGTAATCTTGTCGGGATGGTCTCTGCTTGCCGTATACAGTTCAGTAGGAACACTTGCCTATAAAGAAGGTAAGGGTACGGAATTGTATTTATTCAAGCATTTCTCCATTATCGCTGTAGGTTTGGTTTTGATGTATTTGTCTCACAAGTTAGACTATCGTTGGTATGCGGGGATTTCGAAACTGCTGATGATGATCACAATCCCATTGTTGATATATACTTTGGTTTTCGGTAATAATGTTAACGATGCGTCGCGATGGGTGACGATTCCTGTAATCAACCAGACATTCCAGACTTCGGACTTGGCGAAGCTGTCGCTGATTACGTTCTTGGCACGTATGCTTTCGCACAAAGCTTACGAGATCAAGGATTTGAAAAAATCCTTTATCCCTATCATGGGTACGGTATGTGCGGTGTTCGTACTTATTGCCTGGGCGAACCTATCTACGGCGCTGATGCTCTTCGGAACCAGCGTGCTGCTTTTGATTATCGGACGTGTGAGCATCAAGCAGATCGGCATTGTGTGTTTGGGTGGAGGGGTGCTCCTGATGATGGTTATTCTATTAGGTCCACGTCGTGCTACTTATATGAGTCGTGTTGAAGGTTTCTTCAGGACTGAAAAAGTAGAATCGGCAAGCGTACCATTTCAGGAGGACAAAAACTTCCAAGCCAACAATGCGAAAATCGCCATTGCTACGGGTGGTCTTTTCGGAAAAGGACCGGGAAACAGCGTGCAACGCAACGTGTTGCCGCACCCGTATTCGGATTTCATCTTCGCCATTATTGTCGAGGAATACGGCACTATCGGTGGAGCAATCTTGATTCTGTTGTACCTAGCGTTGATGTATAGGGTAATCCGTATAGTGACGATGAGTCCACGGGCCTTTGGTGCCTTTTTGGCGGCAGGGTTAGGGTTTAGCCTTACCATCCAAGCATTAGCAAATATGGCTGTAGCGGTAGGGTTGGGACCCGTGACAGGGGTGCCACTGCCTTTGGTAAGTATGGGAGGTACGTCCATCTTGTTTACCAGTGTGGCTTTAGGTATCATCCTTTCCGTAAGTCGCAGTATTGAAGAACTTAAAAATAAAGAAGAGCTGGAAGAGAGTGCTATCACGGGACAGAAACAGCCTAAGCAAAAGAAAATAGTGGTAGGAACCATTAGTTAAATAATACAGGTATGGCGCATAAAGTAATCATAAGTGGTGGAGGTACGGGAGGGCATATATTCCCGGCAATTGCGATAGCAAATGCTTTGCGTCGTATCGAACCGGATATCGAAATTCTTTTTGTGGGAGCGCAGGGGAAGATGGAAATGGAGAAAGTTCCTGCTGCAGGTTATACTATCGTAGGATTAGATATCCAAGGGTTCAACCGCTCTTCTTTATGGAAAAATATACTCTTGCCTTATAAGATGATCAAAAGTCTGCTGAAGGCAAGACGTGTTATAAAAGATTTTAAAGCAGACGTGGCAGTAGGGGTGGGAGGCTATGCTTCCGGACCTTTGTTGATGATGGCCAACATGATGGGACTGCCGACACTGATTCAAGAGCAAAACTCTTTTGCCGGAAAGACTAACATGAGCTTGGGGCGCAAGGCAAGAAAAATCTGTGTAGCCTACGAAGGGATGGAAAAGTTTTTTCCTGCAGAAAAGGTATTGCTGACAGGTAATCCTATACGTCGTACCTCCGTGGATATCGAAGGGAAGAAGGGAGAGGCTTTAGTTTCTTTCGGCTTGGAAGCAGGAAAGAAAACCTTGCTGGTGACAGGAGGAAGTCTTGGAGCAGGCACACTTAATGATTGTGTGAAAGCTGCCATAAATCGCTTCAAGGAGGAGGATGTTCAAATAATATGGCAATGTGGTAGCTATTACCACGAAAGGTTGAATAGCGAGCTTGCCGATTTGCCGTACAATGTGAAGATGATGCCTTTCTTGCAGCGTATGGATTATGCCTATGCGGCGGCAGATGTGATCATTGCAAGAGCAGGGGCTGGTACTATTTCCGAACTATGTGTGGTAGGGAAACCCGTGATTTTGGTGCCTTCGCCAAATGTTGCGGAAGATCATCAGACCAAAAATGCTATGGCTCTCGTGCAAAAGGATGCTGCCATCATGGTGAGAGATGTGGAAGCAAGAGAAAAGCTGGTAGAAGAAGCTCTTGCCTTGCTCAACGATGAACAGAAGATGCGTGTGCTAAGTGAGAATATTAAGAAGCTGGCTCTGCCAGATGCAGATGAAGTAATCGCACACGAAGTATTAAAATTAATAAAATAAAGGATGGTTAATATTGATCAAATAAAGCTGGTTTATCTTATCGGTATCGGAGGTATCGGTATGAGCGGTTTAGCCCGTTACTTCCATCATTTGGGATGTAAGGTGTGGGGTTACGACCGTACGGAAACCGATTTGACAAAGACATTGGTAAGTGAAGGAATTGACGTTATCTATGAAGATGAGGTGCAAAAGATTCCGGCAGTATTTGGTCAACCATCGGACGAAAGTTTGGTAATTTTCACGCCTGCTGTTCCAAAAGATCTTAAGATTAAAAACTATTTCTTGGACAAAGGATTTGAGATATACAAACGTTCGCAGATTTTAGGATTTATCAGTGCTAATCGATTCACGATAGGTGTTGCCGGAACTCACGGTAAGACGACGACCTCTACGATGATAGCGCATATCCTTAAAGATTCGGGATACGACTGTTCAGCCTTCTTGGGGGGCATCAGTTCTAACTATAATACTAACGTATTGTATGGAGATAACAATGTAGTAGTGGTGGAAGCTGACGAATATGACCGTTCCTTCCTTACTCTACATCCCAATATTGCGGTAGTCACTTCTGCCGATGCAGACCATTTGGATATCTATGGCGACAAGTCGCATCTCATAGAATCTTTTGAGTTGTATCTGGCACGTGTGGTAGCAGGGGGACATCGCATCGTGAAGAAAGGTCTGCCATTTTCCGGAGACATTTCGTATGCACGCGAAGAGAAAGCAGACGCCCACGCGGAAAATATTGAGGTTATTGATGGAGAATTCCATTTCGACTATGTGAAGGGAGATCTAAGAATAGCGAATATCAAGTTGGGAATTGCCGGTCTTCACAACATAGAAAATGCAGTGGCAGCCATCACGGTAGCGCTACTGTTGGAGATAGATATTGACAAGATTGTGGCGGCTTGGCAAGCTTCCGCGGAGCAAAACGCCGCTTCGAATATATTGTACGTAATGAAAAGTCTATTTATATCGACGACTATGCACATCATCCGGAGGAGCTTCGTGCATTCTTGTCTTCACTGCGGAAGTTATATCCTAACAAAAAGCTTAGTGTAGTATTCCAGCCACACCTATTCAGTCGCACACGCGACTTTGTGGATGGCTTTGCCGAAGTGTTGGCTATGGCAGATGAGCTGTTGCTAATGGAAATTTATCCGGCACGTGAGCTGCCAATAGAAGGGGTGACCTCTTCATGGCTGTTGGATAAAGTTCAGTTGGAGGATAAACGTCTTGTATCACCGGAGGCAGTATTGGAATATGTGAAAAACGAACAGCCAGAATTGTTGGTAACTGTAGGGGCAGGAGATATAGACAGATTGGTGAAACCTTTGAAAGAAATATTAGAGAAGTAAATATGTTGAAGCGAATCAGATGGAGCCTATTGTTTTACACTATCCTTGGCCTTGGTGCTGCGGTAGGGTTAGTAGTGCTTATGGGTCTGATCGAACGTAAAGATGCCGCACAGGTGTGTACTTCTCTGAAGGTGAATGTAGAAGGTAAAGAAACCTTTATCGACCAGGAGGATATTTCCAAAATGATCAACAATCAGTTCGGAAATGTGGTAGGAAAGTCTTTAAGAGAAATTAAACTGGAAGATATTGAGCAGGCTATAGAGAAATTACCTTACGTATCGCAGGCCGAGATCCACATGGATATGGATGGCACAGTGAGGGTAAATGTCAAGCAGCGCGAAGTGGTATTGCGCGTGATAAATAGCCAGGGACGTGAGTTCTATGTGGATACGGAAGGACATAAGGTGCCGGTGACTTTGAAATATGTGCCTCGGGTGTTGGTAGCCAATGGTAATATCAAAGAAAGCTACAACAAACCGCTGGAAGAGGTGGAAACTATATTGGTTAAAGATCTGGTGCGCATCGTGGAACATGTGAGAGGCAACGAGCTATGGGAAAATCAGATCGTGCAGATGTATGTCAACCAAGATAAAGATATTGAGCTGATACCACGAGTAGGCAAAGAAGTGTTGCTCATTGGCAATGCCGATTCGTTAGACAGCAAGTTGAGAAGATTGGAACTATATTACAAAAATATATTGCCTAAAGTAGGAACTGAGGCATACAGCAGAATAAACGTTAAATATGGAGGCCAGATCATCTGTGAGCGCGTGAAGGATGGTTTATGGATAGTTTGCAGATGAAAATCAGTATGAAAAATTAAAAAATACAGCATATGAAACCAAGAATTACAGACAATGAGAAAGAAAATCCGATTATCGTTGGTTTGGATATCGGTACGACAAAAATTTGTGTTACTGTAGGACGCCGCAGTGGGACAAATAAAATTGAATTATTAGGAGTGGGTAAAGCAGAATCTGCCGGAGTAAATCGTGGGGTTGTCGCTAATATTCAAAAAACTGTGAACAGTATCCGCGAGGCTGTATCATTGGCAGAAGCGCAATCGAACGTGGATATCAAGGTTGTCAATGTCGGTATCGCAGGTCAACATATCAAAAGTATTCAGCACCGCGGAATTTTGACAAAGAATGATGATGACGAAATCAGCCGTATGGATGTGGAACGCTTGATTTCGGATATGTACAAATTAGTATTGCCTCCGGGAGAAGAAATCATTCATGTGTTGCCGCAAGAGTTTACAATCGACAACGAGCCAGGCATCAAGGAGCCTATTGGTATGGCTGGTCGTCGTATGGAAGCCAACTTCCATATCATCTCAGGTCGTGTTACCGATATCAAGAATATCAAAAAATGTGTTGATAATTCTGATTTGGAGGTTTCTTCATTGGTGCTGGAGCCATTAGCCTCATCCGAAGCTGTATTGGATGAAGAAGAAAAAATGGCCGGTGTAGTTCTTGTTGATATAGGTGGTGGTACTACTGATGTGGCTATATTCCATGAAGGTATCATCCGTCATACTGCTGTAATTCCTTTGGGTGGAAATATTGTTACCGAAGATATCCGTCAAGGTTGTGCTGTACTTAGAAATCAGGCGGAACAACTGAAAGTAAGATATGGTTCTGCGCTGGCCGACGAAAATAAAGAAAATGAAGTGATTTGCGTTCCGGGAATCCGTGGACGTGAACCTAAAGAAATATCGGTGAAAAATCTTGCTTACATTATCCAAGCAAGAATGGAAGAAATCATAGAGCACGTATACTACGAAATCAAATCTTCAGGCTATGAAGACAAACTTATCGCAGGTATCGTAATTACCGGAGGTGGTGCGCAGCTTAAACATCTCGTTCAGCTCGTAGAATACATCACAGGTATCGATTGCCGAATTGGTTATCCAAACGAATACCTTGCTAAAACTGATATGGTAAGCAAACAAACATTGGAAGAAATGAAAAGTCCGATGTATGCTACTTCCATCGGCCTGTTGATAAAAGGTATTCAGGCTGCCGAAGAGGAAGAAGAGTTGGCCATGGAAGAGCGTGAGCTGAAAAAACCGCGACAAAGAGCAGGTCAAAGAGATCGCCGAAAAGCAAAGTAAAAAAGAAAGTTGGTTTACAAAAATTATCTCAGAGTTTATCAAGGATAATCAGGAAATCGACGACGAAACCTTTATCGGAAGACGTTAATTTTTCCACACGAAGGTAAGTTTTCCACAATTTCACAAATGTGGAAAACTCTTGTTGAGAAATTGGTATTATTACATTCGAATTGTTGAGTTTGGATAGATAGGTAAAGCTTGGCAGTTCTTTTAAAATAGGATATTATTATGTCGATACAATTTGAAATGTTAAAGGAGCAATCATCTATAATCAAGGTTATAGGTGTTGGTGGTGGCGGCGGCAATGCCGTTAATCACATGTACAAGCAAGGGATTAGTGGAGTTGATTTTATCGTGTGCAACACGGATGCGCAAGCATTGGAACTGAGTCCTATTCCAAACAAGGTTCAGCTGGGAGCAAGTCTGACGGAAGGTATGGGTGCAGGTGCTGATCCGGAAGTAGGAGAGAATTCAGCAATCGAAAGTATCGATGATATCAAAAGAATGTTGGGTACCAATACCAAGATGCTTTTCATCACGGCAGGTATGGGTGGTGGTACAGGTACGGGAGCAAGTCCTGTATTGGCCAAAGCTGCCAAAGAGATGGGTATCCTGACAGTGGCTATTGTTACCACTCCATTCACATTCGAAGGAAAAAAACGTCGTCAGCAAGCTGAGGAAGGGCTATCTGAGCTGAAGAAATATGTAGACTCCTACTTAGTGATTTCTAATGACAGATTGCGTGAAATCTTCGGAAACTTGACGATGACTGCTGCCTTTGCCAAGGCTGATGATATATTGACTACAGCTGCCAAAGGTATCGCCGAGATTATCACTATCCCAGGATACGTAAACGTAGACTTCAAAGACGTACGTACTGTAATGAGTGATAGTGGTGTAGCTATCATGGGTAACCACGTTGCTTCAGGTGAAGATAGGGCAATCAAAGCGGTGACAGGAGCGCTTGCTTCTACCATTGTTGAAAGACAATGAAATCGAAGGTGCTCGCTATATCTTGTTGAACATTACTTCTGGTAAGAAAGAATTACTATGATGAGGTGTCTATCA
>NZ_JXAC01000082.1 GCF_000814685.1 Sphingobacterium sp. T2 | reverse complement strand
ACATCGGTAACCCATTTCTCATATGGGTTGTCAGCTTTAAAATTTCTTTGTAGAATATTTGCCGCCGCTATACCTACATCTCCCTTATAAGACTTATATTTCTTAACTCGGATTACACTTTTGAGTTTTAACAATCTCATTATCTTGGCTATTGTCTTATAGTTCACAGCTTTATCTAGCGTATTTCTTAGGGCTAATGTTACACGTCTATAGCCATATCGACCTTTATGCTTTTGATAACATGCTATAACATGCCTCACTAAATCAGCATGCTTATCAATAAAACAGACGCTTTTTGTATGATAATAATAACTACTTCGAGCTAGCTCTGCAATATGCAATAAGTATTCTAGTTTGTGTTTACGCCTCAGCTCAGTAATAATTACTGTCTTTTTCTTTTTGGCTTGTTTGCTTTGAGCCAAGGCTTCCAACTTTTTTAGGAAATCGTTCTCTGCACGTAAGTATTCATTCTCTATTCGTAACTTTTCTACTTCACTCATAGAACTTAAGGCCAGGAATGACTAGTTTTTTTGTTTTCATCTGCTTTGTATTAGTTTGCCTGGGTCGACCTCGAGTCTCTTGTAAACCAGAGTATCCATGACGCTGAAACTTCTTGTTCCATTGCACCAAGACAGAAGGGTTAGAGATACAATACCTAACACAGGTGTCCATCAAAGATATACCAGTCTGATGATATTCTCGAATTATAGTGATTTTTTCTTCTATGGTGAATGATTTTTTGGCTACACCTTGCAAGCCTTGCTTGCCATAATTTTGGTAAAGCCTAAGCCAAAATTGTAAATTCGATTTACTTAATCCTTCTCGCTTTGCAAGGCTTCCAATACTGTCTTTACCTCGTAGAATAGTGGTTACTAGACGTAACTTAAAATTGAAATTATACTTCTGTTTTTTACTCATAAAAATGCCCCAAATAAGTGTCTAACTTTTTGGGGCATGTCTACATTCAGGGCTTTGTTGTTTTTTTTATTCTGCTGTTGCAATATGGGTTTTATACCTTTTTATCTCTTCAGACAGTTTTCCTAAGGCGTACCCAACGATGGTGACATCGTCCAACCAGCCAATACGGGTACTAGGTCGGGAATAGCATCCAGCGGGGACACCACATAGGCTATGGTAGCCACAATGACGGAAACATTCCAAGGGTTTGCTTTATATTTCCCGGCCATAATGTCGCGCGCCATATTAAGAAGCAGCTTAAAATCGCTGATCTTATCTTCCAGATGTGCGGCCTTACTTTCTGCTATCTCCAAGTCATCTGAAGACAGTTTAGAAGCCTTATAGGCTGCAAACAGCCGGAAGGCCTTTTTCAAATAGGTTTGCTTCATCTATCATTTTTTGTAAGTTGGACTATATTCTTTACAATAAGTTTAGTCCTCATCTTCATCTTCCAGCTCTTCAAACTTACGGAAATCCTCCTCCGCCCCGGCGCTATCTCCTACTCTGGCTCGCAGCTCCCCTCGATATTGGTAAAGATCCGAATAGTAGGGATTTAGCTTTATCGCTTCGCTATAATCGGCGATGGCAGCCTCCCAGTTTTCGAGCTTCTCGTAGACATCGGCACGCAGCACATACGCATAAAAGTCGTCCTCCTTGAGGGTGATAATTTGGGAATAATCATTCGCCGCCTTGTCGTATTCCTTTAATTGCTCATACAGGGAAGCTCTCTCCTCGTAGATACGGGCATCGGTAGGCGCAAGCTGGACGGCTTGCTCGAAATCCTGCAGGGCCGAGCTGTTCTCCCGAACGAAAGCATACAGCTTAGCACGGTAGAGGTATGCCTCTACCGACCTTTGTCCTTGCAGCACAGCATTCAGGTCGTCTAGGGCTTCGTCGTAGCGCAACAGCTGCATGCTTATCGCCGCCCTCGACACAAGGATGTCGAGCCTCCTGGTCTTGTCGAAAGCTTCCGTAAAATCTGCAATAGCCTCCTCATAGTTGAAATGCTGCACCTGCAGCATAGCCCTGTTGAGCAGTAGTTGCGCTTCTTCCTCCTCCGGCTGTATGTCATTCAGCTCCAGCAGCTCCACAGCCTCCTCCATCTGTCCTTTGTTTTCGAGCCACTCTAGATAGTGATGGTAATTGAAATCCAACCGCTTGGCTGATTGATAGTTGTAGAAGGCACTTTCCTCATCCTCCAGCCGCATAAAGAGTATAGCCTTGCAGGCGTAAAAAAATGGCTGCTCAGGAAATTTCTCTATAGCTTCATTATATATGGTAAAGGCCTCACTAATCTTCCCTTCCTTGACCAAACTATAGCCTCTTCGGGCCATCTCCAATGCTTCCGAGGGATGTTCTTCAAATCTTTTTACCCTCTCCGAAAAGGGAAATAGTTGTGAACTGGCTAATAAAAAATACGTATTTGCTAGTAAAGACATCTTCAAAATTAAAAATAACGTTTTACTATACGCAGGTTATGAGTATAGCGGTTAAGGTCGGCATTAAAGATACCTTGGTTATCCATACGGTCCACGCGCACCTTTCCGGAGGCGTGAATAATGGTTTCCGGGTCTATCATGACGCCGACGTGGGTGATGTGCCCCTGTTCGTTGTCGAAAAAGGCCAGATCTCCCGGGTGTATCTCACTCAAGAAGTCCACGACACTCCCCTCTTCGGCCTGCTGCCATGCATCACGACGTAGCTTGATGCCGAAATGTTTATATACCACCTGGCTGAATCCCGAACAGTCTATGCCGTATTTAGATCTTCCACCCCACATGTAGGGTGTACTTTTGTAATACTCTATAAGCTTCGGGAATTCGACATCAAAGTCTTGCAGACTGGTCTTCCGTAGACTTCCCTGAATGGTGTATGTGCTTTTTCCAATGGTGATATGTTCTCCCACTATGGAAGTACCATGCACAAGCTCTACAACTTCGCCATCATGCAGGGCTTGTGCTCCAGCAATATCAACGATGGTATCCGTATCCACACCGGCAAGCACTATCTCGGCAAATTGATGATTCTGAATCCATCCTTCGTATTTGGTATCCAACAGGCGGATCCGATAGAAATCTTGCTCCTCTTCCAGCAGCTCGAACTGCTCCCCGAAAAGCACTTGTGAGACGATCTCACTACGATGTGAGGGTTCCGCTCTCAGTGGAACTATACTCAGTTGACATGCTGATATTTGCATCGCATTGACGATTTTAAAACATTAAATATATTTTGTTTGTTCTATAATACGAAGATACTTCAAATAAGTAAAACTGTGAACTTATGAAAAAATTTAAACGCATACTGATTGCCATTGACGAGTCTCCGTGCGCCACCAAAGTCATTGATTATACCAAGAATATGATAGTCCATGAAGAAGCATCGGTGGCACTGCTTACCGTCATCCCTCCCACCAGTCCAGCCTCCTATGGTGCCGACCCACTACTGGGGCAACAGCCCATAGTGGTACCTGAGATCACCGAAGCACAACAGCAGTCCGCAGAATCATATCTACACCATATCGCAGAGCAGATACAAGGTGCTAAGGAGGTGTTCTCCTTCACCCGTATAGGAAGCATTAAGGAAGAGATTCTCATGCAGGCCGAAGAGTGGTCAGCAGACCTCATCATCGTGGGATCTAACGGCAGAACAGGTTTCGACCACTTCATCTCGGGCAACCTGTCGGAAGCGGTGATACGTAAGGCCTCCTGTCCTGTACTGGTTATTCCTATCAACTGCAGCTAGCGTTCGCGCACAAGCCGTGCCGCAAACATGGTGTCAGCCCGTTGTGTATAGCCTTTGATGATTTCCATTTTTTCCAGTCGGAAAGAGTGGTTGTCCACAAGATGCTTTATCATATCTTCATTTTCCTCCCTATATGCCGAACAAGTCATATACACTAATGGCTTTCCCACCTTCAGATAGGATACGACATTGTCTACTATGCTACGCTGCAAAGTCTTGAAATGTCAACATCTTATCTTTCGAAAATTGTTGGATCATCTCAGGGGTGCGCCCCCATGTTCCAGATCCCGAGCAGGGCACGTCCAAGATGATACCGTCAAACGATTCACCCCGCATTAGTGAAGAAATATCGCTGCTGAGGTCAAGGATTTTCTGCTTTCGTGGTGCCGGCACACGTGCCACTTCAAACCTCTCATTTAGGTTACGCAGGATAGAAAGCCGTATGTCGGACACCATAAGCTCCACATCAGGATATTTATCCAAAAACATCAACGCTTTCCCTCCCGAGGCAGCACAGGCATCCCACCACATCTCACCGCGCTGGGCATCCATATAATGTATAGTATGCTGCGAAGAGAGGTCCTGCACCTCAAACATACCTTTCAGCTGTGGGTAATCCTGCAGACGGAAGCCATTCGGTAGGCGCAATGCCTGTCCACCGACAAATTCGTAAGGTATTCCTTCTCGGTCGAAAAACTGACGTACCACCTCCAGCTGTGACCGCTTGACACGGATAAACAAATCGGGTTGAACAAAATGACTGAGCAAAAAATGCTGTCTGTCCACTCCTTCCGACAGCTGTTCCGGAAAAGGAAACACCTCCTTCAACACAAATCCGTACCTTGTAGTAAGATATTCTACCTTCTCATCTAGAGGCATCATGATGTTCTCATGCAGTGCTGTATGATGTACCTGCAGAAAGGAAGACTCCTGCTCACATAGAAATTCTGCAAAGGCCAAACGCTCCGGCACTCCATATCCCGACAAGGCCTTTCCCAAACGAAAGTAGTTGTACATAAAACGAGAGGTCATCTTTCTGTCAGATGACCCCATTTGTCTGTTGCTCTTAAAAAATTTTGTCAGATATCTTGACAGAGGTTCGTTGAAGGAATATCCTTCCAACGCTCTCGAGAAGTTCCGAAAATGCTGCGCTACACGCCTTTCATTTACCTGCATACGCTTCTATTGTAGCTGGAATGAGCCATGGATATATTCTTTAAAAGAAACAGCCATATTGGCAAATCCCCATGTTTCATTATAGGTGAACTTATAAGTATTATAGATTCCGTTATATGTCTCCGTTTCCAGTTTGGCTTTGAGGTTTTCTAAACCATACTTGTTAATTAAGGTGCCAAAGAAAACCGCTACATCGTACCCTTTGTAGGACTGGTCCGACGGCATGACCCCATATTTCTGTCTATACAGCTCTCTAAACTGACGTACTGCACTCGTCCATGGCTTCAGGTTGCTTTCCGTACTTATCGTAGGATTTAAGCCTGAAAAAGAAGGATGATTGCTAAAGTCAAAACGGTCCCACAGCGGATGACCGAAAAGACGGATGGAATAGTACTCCGATTTCTTTTTCGTCAAAGCACTTATAAGATTGTTGAGAGAAGTCTTGTCTGTGGTACCGCTGATGATAATATTGTTGCCCGCTTGGGTAAGCTTCTCATTCAGCTGCTCCAGGGAAGATACGGTAACGACATGAGCATTATATTTCTTTTCCCTTATCGCCGTCGCCATTCCCGTGAGGAATTGCTTGCTATCAGAATCTGTCGTTTGATAGATGATAACCACATCCCCTATTTTATACTCTTCTGCCACCTTTGTTGCTACAGCCTCCATATGGGCGTAAATAGAGGGCGTCACCGTAATCAGATTGCTGATATTAAAGTCTGAGGCTGGAGAGGCTGCCAACGGGTTGACAATCCACTTGTTCTCGTCAACAACATTGCGGCCGAAAGCGCGTATCTCCTGTGGATACACGGGGCCTACCACAATGCCCGCTTGAGAGACGTCCTCTGCAGATGCCAAACTCGCATTGTATGTAGGATTGTCTTTGGAATCTATAACCTTCAACCGAAAGGGCTTTCCTTTACGAGCCACCTCTTCCAATCCAAGTTGAAAGCCTTGGTAGAAGTCCAAAGCTAAAGCCGAACGTTTGACGTCTTTTTCCTGTACATCATTACCAGCAATAAGGTCCAATTGAAATGGCAATAGAAGGGCTATGTTACGCTCTTTGGCCAATAACATCTCACGAGCCTTATCCTTCTCCTTATCGGCAACATCAGGAATTACCTCTTCGGTCTTCCCTACATTACCCGGAACGTTCGGATTACGCAAAACAGTAGTCTTGGGAGAACAGGAAGCTGCTCCCAAAACTACTGCTGCAGATATTGCTATTAAAGTATTTTTCAAAATATTATTCCCACTCGATGGTTGCAGGTGGTTTTGAACTGATGTCATAAACGACTCTGTTGATTCCTTTAACATGGTTGATAATTTCATTAGAAATCTTAGCCAACAATTCATATGGTAAGTGAATCCAATCTGCTGTCATTCCATCAAGGGAGCCTACCGCTCTTAGGGCCACCACATGCTCATAGGTACGTTCGTCACCCATCACCCCTACAGACTGTATAGGAAGGAAGATCGTTCCCGCTTGCCATACTTTATCGTACCAGCCAGATTCTTTCAAGTTACGAATATAGATGTCATCAGCTTCCTGCAAAATCCGTACCTTTTCTTCGGTAATATCTCCTAAGATACGAATTCCTAAGCCCGGTCCAGGGAATGGATGTCTATTAAGGATGTTAGGATCGACGTTCAAGGTTTTTCCTACACGACGAACTTCATCTTTGAATAAAGTTTTCAGTGGCTCCACCACCTGAAGTTTCATATAATCCGGCAAGCCACCCACGTTGTGGTGCGACTTGATCGTTGCCGAAGGTCCCTTCACTGATACCGACTCGATAATATCCGGATAGATGGTACCTTGTCCTAACCACTTCGCTTCAACCCCTGCTGGCAACTCGCTTTGTATATCTTTGGAAGCCTTGTCAAACACGTCGATGAAGGCAGCACCAATGATCTTACGTTTTGCCTCCGGCTCTGTCACCCCCTTAAGCTTAGTGTAAAACAAGTCCTTAGCATTTACGCCCTTCACGTTAAGCCCCATATTTTTGTATGAATCCAACACCTGTTCGAATTCATTCTTACGGAGCAATCCGTGGTCTACAAAGAAACAGTGGAGTCTGTCACCTATGGCGTGGTGTAAGAGTACCGCAGCCACAGTAGAGTCTACACCACCCGATAAGGCCATGATAACATGGTCGTTACCCAACTGCTCCTTAAGCTGTGCTACGGTGGTTTCTACAAAAGATTCCGAAGTCCAATCCTGCGAACAGCCGCAGATGTCTACCACGAAATTCTTTATCAGAATCTGACCGTCAGTGCTGTGTGTCACCTCCGGGTGGAACTGTATACCGTAAGTTTTGGTGCCTTCGATATGATAGGCCGCTACGCGAACTTTATCTGTACTAGCAATAATCTTGAAGTTGTCTGGAACTTCTTTGATAGTATCCCCGTGCGACATCCACACTTGCGATTGTGTAGGGATGCCCTTCAGCAACTCATTCGAATCGTCCACAAACTGCAAGTTTGCCCTACCGTATTCACGAATTTCTGACGGAAGAACCTCTCCTCCGCTCTGCTGCGCCAAATACTGCGCGCCATAACATACCCCCAACAAAGGATACTTGGCCTGAATCGACTTGTAATCGATTTGCGGAGCATCTTCCTGTCTTACAGAATACGGACTTCCAGAAAAAATCACGCCTTTGACATTCTCGTCAAACTCCGGAACTTTATTAAAAGGATGTATTTCACAATATACATTTAATTCTCTGACACGGCGGGCAATCAGTTGCGTGTACTGAGAACCAAAATCGAGGATTATAATTTTTTCGGACATAGTGCAAAGGTACAATTTAGCCTTGAAATCTCAGAAGGATAATGATGACTATTTTATTTATTTCAGGAATCCCTCTCCTTAGTCGCTTATCCCTCTAACAAAAACAAAAATCCCTGATGCTTAACTATACATCAGGGATTTTCTTTACTTTTATATTTTATTTGCCATAGATTTCATTCAACTCCTTAGCAAGACGTATTCCTGCTTTCAGCAGTGCTTCCTCCATAGGGTATTTGAACTCATAGATATACTTGTAGCTTAGATTAGCATTATTTTCCACATCGGCGTAGATTTTATTGGCGAGCTGATGTGTTTCATACAAGGCCTGTTCGAATGTTACATCATACTTTTTGTAGTAGTCTTTGTCGTAGATATCCAGCACACTGGCGTATTCGGTAAAGCTATATTTTTCGTTGTCCACCAAGTCTGAATCCCATACGCGGTGAATATTGGTCTTACGTCCGAAAAACATCACTTCGATTTTATTACCTCCCAAATCGTCGGCGCGTCCTACATGCATTGGCTGATGAGCATCCGAAAAGAGGTGAATGATGAAGTACAGATGTTGCTGCTGATCTTTCAACGACATTGTCTTTATTGTGCTTCACCTCCTCCTTGATACGCAGATAGGACTTATACAGGTTGTTGTCCGCCGAACGGAGAAGCTCTTGGTTAAACTGCTCGAAAGTCAGATTTCCCGGCGTATTGATGAAATGCCATGAGCCTGTGCTATTCAATGCCGGATCCGGATCAGACTTAATGAAATCTGCCCAGTTGGACCAATACGCTAACTTTTGATTGCCAATGATCTTTTGGATTATTCTTTTTGGCTTTTTTGTTAAGATGTCTTTCGGCAATTTCTGCGATGACACGATGGCCTGTCATCCCCCATGCCGCAGCCTTCTCTACCTGAGCAAATACCAAACATGCTGCCAAGGCCAAAGCACTATATAATCTATTTTTCATATGTATTATTTAAAAATTTCGAACGAATATTTTGCCATGGACCAAAACTCATCCAACGCGACGATGCGCGGCTTCAGAAAAGAGATGATTTCCGGCCAATGCTCCTTATTGAAAATGGAAAGCTTCTCCCTGGACGTCCAGATGCGGGCAATTTTGCGGCCGTCCTCATCGTAAAAGACCTCATCCCAAATCCATTCTTCTTCCAGTGTGTCGTGCAGCACATTTTTAAGCTCCAGAAACTGGTCGTACATAAGCTGCCGTATGCCTGCGTCGGGATGCGTCATCTCCACGGCTATGGTCACCACCTTGTTCGTGGCATCCATGCGAAAATAGAGATGCTTAATTCCTGTTTTGTAGTTTACCCAATTCACCCGCTCTCCGTCTGCCGAAGGGGTCAAGGCCATGTATTGACCGTAGGCCGTCCAAAACTCCTGTTTTAGCTTCTTAGCTTCTTCCTTTGAGTACAAAACGAGATATTTTCGACAAAAGTAAAAAATTGGATAAACTTTTGCTGTCTTTCAACTGTTAAACTTTAAACGAAAACGCTATGGACAAGAAAAAATCACTTTTCCTCCTTACCGCTGCCGCGGCAGGAGCCGTAATATATAATATCTGGAAACCCGTAAAATCTAACCTCCCCGTAATCACAGACTTTGACATTAACCGCTATCTGGGAACATGGTATGAAATAGCAAGGTTGGACTTCTTCTGGGAAAAGGGATTGAAAAATGTAACAGCCCTTTACTCACTACAAGAAGATGGAAACATCAAAGTACAAAATTCCGGCGTACGCATCAAAGACAACAAGCCTAAACAAAGCATCGGAAAGGCTAAATTCCAGCAAGCCCCACATATCGGCTCGCTAAAAGTTTCCTTCTTTGGTCCCTTCTACTCGGGATATCACATCATGCATATCGCTGGCGACTATGAATATGCACTCGTCTTCGGTGACAACCTCGACTATCTATGGATTCTTTCCCGAACAAAAGATATTCCCGAAGATATCAAAAACAAATACTTACATTATGCGCAGCAGGCCGGATACGATATAGAAAAGCTTACCTGGACCCTCCAAGAATAGTATTCCTATCCGAAAAGCTCCTTAATCACGGTGAAATTAACACTATAGTCAGACGCTATGGCATTAGCAATCTGTCTTTGGTGTTCCTCCGTAATTCTGTTGCCTATACCTTTGTTATAAAGTGACACAAGAAAAGCGGCATAGGCACCCTTTTCCTGGGCGTCGATGACATTGTTCTGCACGTTATAGTTTAAAATAGTGGCAGCAAAGTCGCCAAAGTCTTCCAATGAAAAACGCTTATACTTAGCGTAAAACTTTAGCATATACCGTTCGAAATCTTCTTCCAGCTGTCTCGTCTTCGTGTAATCTAACATAAAAAAGCATATCCCGATTAGTGGATTATGCCCAAATTTATAAAAATATACGACTTACAAACGTCTTTCAGATTAGTTTGTCATTGAAAACAATAATTAAGTATTATTAATATCCTAAATCAGAATCACGCTGTTAAGGTTTATACTGAATTTAAACACTTTTAGAACCGAAAAGGAGGATTCAAAAATCCCCTCCATTATTTTTAATGTTGTTGTATCATAGCATCGCGCTCTTCTTCCGGTCCGCTGCCCTGACAACCTTTGCTAAAGAGCAGCCACGCTCCGATAAGGATGAGCGGTATCAACAGCCACCAGAAGCCTCCCTTACTTTTCCTTTCTTCATGGAAGCGCTCTCGTACGTGCGGTGGAGGTACACTTGTAGCCTCTGTCTTGTCTACGACGGACGAGGATGTCCCGGACTTAAATTCGTCGGCCGCAGCAAAAAAGGAGCCGAATGCTCCCAAGCCCAAGGTGGAAGGCAGGGCCGCTACCAAGGATGACTTATTCTGTGTGAGTACTGCACTGATAGAATCCGCATTCCAGTTGGTTCCTTTGTGGGTAATGCCTGCCACCACGGCGGGAAGGCTTGCCCCAAACAGTCCCGCAGCAGAAGAGCCTTTGATTCCTAAATAAGAGGATACGCTGTCCAAGATACTGCTGAAGCGCTCCCCAAAAATGGAGGTCAGCATATGTTGCGTTTCAAATTTGGAATAATCCGTTCCGGACGGGGCACCGAAAAAGTTGCCGAAGACATCGTTGAAATCGAAATTGCCCAACATGTTCTTCGCGGAATTCAAAATGCCGCTCAGCCCTTCTTTGTTTTTGCTTTGCAGGCCCAGCAGGATAGCCGGTACACTGACGTCAATACCCTTTTTGATATTTTCAGGAGATTCATTCAAATTCACCCCCAACTTGTTGATCACCTCCTCCGTAAAGTAGGATTTGACGTGATTTAATAAAGAGCTTTCCATAATGCATTTAAATTGTTACAAAATATAGAACAAGTTAAACGTACTTTAGTTTTGTTAACGGTAACTTAATTCCACTACATATAAAAACTTTTATATCTTTGAATATAAACCTTTAATAAAAATGAAAAGAAACACGTTCTTACTTACATTATTTACAATTTTATTTTCCTTCAGCTCCCTTTTTGCTCAGCCTAAATACATTTTCTACCTCATTGGTGACGGCATGGGACCAAACCACGTTAACCTAGCAGAAATTTTTACTGCTGAAACACAAGGTCGTATAGGCTATCAACCCTTGATTCTTTCCTTATTCCCATATGTGGCTTTGCCTCCACCAACTCCTTAAGTCATGGGGTGACAGACTCCAGTGCAGGAGGTACCGCTTTGGCCGTAGGTAAAAAGACCAAAAATGGAGTCAGTCGGTATGGACAGTACAGCGACAGTATCTTACAAGAGCATAGCATATGCAGCCAAAGAAAAAGGATGGAAAGTAGGCATAGCCACTAGCGTGAGTGTAGACCACGCCACTCCGGCTTCCTTCTATGCCAACCAACCGGACAGAGGACATTATTATGAAATAGCTTTACAAAGCCCGATTTAGGGATTTGTAATTCTTGCCGGTCTACCGATTCTTAACCTAACCACTACCCTAAAAA